>JBCCSJ010000115.1:0-15300 GCA_039200505.1 Planctomycetota bacterium
AACGAATCGACGCTTTTTTGAAGTGGATAGCTGGCAATCATCGTAAAGGGTTTGGGTAATAATTTGCCCTTGAGCGTCAACGATTTGGACAAGCCTTTGATATTCACCTGGACCACGAAAATTTCGCCAGGCCAATTCGATAACGACTCCTTTTTTGGACGAATAAGCTTGGCTTCCCAGCAGAAGAAATTTGTTGTCAAAGGAAATAAATCGCTGCTTTTTAGTTGTTGCCAGAATTATGTTTTGAATTTTTGGATATTCAATTGCATTCGGAATCGAAGCCTTAAAGAGGATCGCCAACGTGATAACAACAATTAGGGAATAAGCGACCGACTTGCTAACCAAAGCTTTTTGGAAGTGGCGGAAGGTAGTCTGGCTTCCTGCACGCCAGTCCTGACTGCTCATTTTGACGATACCCAAACGGATGGGTTGTTCGATCAAACCATAGATTAAAATAGATCCGGCAGAACACAGGGCCATAAATAGAAATCCGAGTTGCCAGTAGTCGAAATCGGAAGCCCACCACGCCCAGTCAGAACAAAAATAATAGATCGGAAGATGTGCCATGAATAATGAGTAACTGGCATCTCCCAACAGAGAGATTGGTTTCCATTCGAGCAATCGCGAAATGATTCCGTTGGTCTTTGAAAAGACTGCAATCATTAAAACAAATAGTGGAAACATGCCCGAAAAGCTCAACCACATGGCCGGCCCAGGACCTCCCCACGGTGACTGACTCAGTTGATACACCAAAGTAGTCCAAAAAGGATATATGGCAAAAATCGGAATGAGCACCAATATTTCAGCAATGGAGTCTCGGTTTCGATCTCTAGGCGTCGATTTTTGGTGATGCTTGACGTACAAAAATCCAAGCCCGACACCCGAGCAAAATTCTGGGAGGCGGATGACCGGATTGGCATGAATCAGTCTCAAAAGATTGACGTCTTTGGGGAAATAGCCACTTAGGTGCAGGGACTGAATGGTGTAGATCGCGATGATGACGCCGACGATGAGGCAGCAAAACTTCCGCCAAAATTGACGGGCTCCGCCAATGACAAATAAGGGAAGCATGAAAGAAAAAAAGATCTCAGTCGAAATGCTCCAAGTAACCCCGTTGTATGAAAAGACCCAGGAGTCAATCGGTATCCAGCTTTGAAGAAGAAACAAGTTGGTTAGGAATCTGCCGAGTTGAAACTCAAAATTGAGAAATAACAAACCAATTAGCAAAATGACATGAATCGGCCAGATCCGTGCGATACGCCGAATGTAGAACTGGATCAGCGTTGGTCGATCCAGCTTCATCGAACCCAACGAAACGTAGGTTAAAATAAAACCAGAAAGCACAAAAAAGAAACTGACAGCAAGTCCTGAGGGAACTTCCGAGGTGTAGTTGATGCAGAAAATGGTCCCAAAATGGCCAACCATCACTGCTAAAGCAGCTAAGAATCGAAACCCATTCAGGCCGGTTATTCTTGGCTTTACCGTTTCGGCCATGTGGATTTATCCAACGCTTGAAATTCTGGTTCGTTCAATCGGGTGAATTGAGGTGGCCTAAAGAAGTGATGCTATTTGAACGATTAGTTTGTTAATCACGATTGCCGCCAGAACCACACTGCCGATGACGGTCATATAACAAAAAATACGACGAACAAATCGCATAGAGTAGACTCGTCTATGAGCAGCATAAACGTACCCAAGGAACCATGCAATAAAAATCAGGTTGGCTACCGCACCCAATACCTGGTTTGGGGGTAAAAAGATGAGCGGTGTGTAGCCCGCGATAAAAAAGCTCCAGAAATGAAGTGAGTAGGTGAGGTGAAGTTGATAGAAGTTTTTGGGCTGCACCAATTTCATCAAAAACGCCGTTAGAAAAGGTGAAAGCAAGTTTCCGAACGGGAATAACAATTGTACTCGCTGAATCAATTCTTGATCCATTTCGGCGCCCGCCTGAACTTGTCCGGCCTGGACCGCAAAAAGGCCTTGAAACGACATCGCAGCAATCGAGACCGCGCTTACGATGATGTAAACCTTGAAGGGGTTCGTGTAGCTGACTCGTTTTCCATTGGTAAAATCAACGGTGGCCATACCAGGGTAAAAAAGGACCCGTTTGAGTGTCCTCAAAAGCTTGGAATCCAATTCAACCAAGCTTTCGAGGAAATCCCCGATCCATTCTTTGACCGGAACAAGTTTCGCTGACTTAGCCTGACCGCACTGGTGGCAAAAAGGACCCTGTAATTGGGCACCACAATTCAAACAAGAATCCAGGTCATTAGCATTCATGCGAACTTTCGATTCGACTTCGTTCTCTTTTGGACTCCGAAAATACTAATCAAAGGTGAAAGGATCAAAGAAAAACAGCCGGCGTTAACCGGCTGAGTTTCGCACCCAATACTATTCAAAAATTTATGATGTTGTCCTGTTAATTTGCAATACAAAACAGGTGTTTTTCACCTCGAATGAAAACTTCATTTCCAGCAATCGCAGGAGTTGCATCAACGCCTTCACCTACCGAGTTGCGCGATACAAGTTCAAATTGCCCACTGTCTTTAATGATCGTTGTGGATCCACTACGCCCGGTCAAAAAGACGAAACCTCCTGCGGCAACCGGCGAAGCGTAGGTCGATTCGACTCCGGGAATTCTGGTGGCCGAAAACAGCGGATCACCAGTCTTGGCGTCGACACAAGTTAGAATGCCAGTCTTTCCTTTATGGTAGTAAAGGCGATTTTCAGAAAGCAAAGGAGAAGCGATATCGGGTGTGTCTCGATTGGTAGACCAAACCACGTTCGAAGAATTCGCAAGATTGCCACGTCCATCCAGATCGAAAGCTCCCAAGTAGGAACCGCGGAATCCACTCCCGACAAATACCAACCCAAAATCGGAAACTGCCGACGCACACGGACGGTCGGTTTGTCCGCCACATCGCCACAATTCTTCGCCTGTCTCTAAATCATAACCACGAGCACAAGTTTGCCCGTTCATGACTACTTGAAATCCATCACCATTTTTGGCGATTAAAGGGGTCGACCAGTTAGTGGGTTCGTCTCTGCGAGTTCTCCAGATCGTTTTTCCGGTCATTTTATCAAGTGCGAAAATGGAAGATTCGCCTTCATGGTCCCAAGGTACGATGATTTTATCGCCGGCTAAAGTCGGCGACGCTCCTTCACCAAAACTGTTGCGGGTGTCCATTTTTCCAAAATCATCTTTTTTCCAGACAAGGTCTCCGGTCATCGTATAACAGTATAAACCTCGCGACCCAAAGAATGCATAAACATGGGTTCCGTCAGTGCATGGTGATGCTGAAGCGAAATTATTAGTGGAGTGCGTGCCTTGATGCGGAGTCGCCCTGCAAGCTTCCGATTCCCAAATCAGTTTTCCAGTTGACCGGTCAATGCATAACAATTTAAAAGTCGTTTCCGTTGGAGCCATTCCCCTGCCCCGTCCTCGCCGTCGACCACCTCGTTGCCCAGTTGATGGCTGGCTTCGTTCGCCGCTCGCTGCCCCTTTTGAGATTCCGGTCACCACGAATACTTTGTCATCCCAAACGATCGGCGATCCCGATCCTTTGCCAGGAATTTCGAATTTCCATTTTATGTTTTTTGTGGGGGACCACTGTGTAGGTGGTGCCGCATTTTCGGCCACGCCATTGCCCGATGGGCCACGCCAATGTCCCCAGTTGTCCGCATTGGTTTGAGTTACCATGAGGGGCATGAAAATGATTGCCAACCAAATTGAAAAAGTTTTCATCGCCTTACTTTCGATTGAGGAACGAAATCACCCGACCAGTTTAACCAATTTCGAGTACGGGCGGGCCGATTAAGAGACCGAACTGGAAAATTGATTGAGCCAATGAACGATCATTGAAAAAAATCAGACGCCCCTATTTTCAATTCTGATTCTAATCTGCCCCGCCTAAAACTTTGACAGTTCCATTTGCTAATTGAAAACGAATATCAGCCACTGTGTTCGTTTCATCCGTTTGATGGCTGACGTGAAGAACCGTTAATCCTTCCTGCTTGGAAATAGACTTTAACGCTGCCTGCATATCGGTTCGGTTGATCGGATCCAAACCACTCAGTGGTTCGTCCAGGATCAGGAAGTCTGGTTCAAATGAAAGTGCTCTGGCGATGGCCACTCGCTGAGATTCACCACCACTTAAGTTTTGCGTTTTCCGATCCAATAAAGATTCTATCCCGAGCAGGTTGGCCAACTCGGCGATTCGGGATTGTATTTTCTGTGGTTCGATTTTCCTAATCTTCAACGGAAATCTAATCTGTTGGACAACCGTCATGTGAGGGAACAACACCGTATCTTGGGGAACGTAACCGATGTTGCGTTCGGCCGGATCCATCCGGGTCACATCGGTACGATTAAGTCGGATGGTTCCCTGGGAAACTTCTCGCAGACCGCAAATCGATTCTAAAAGGGTCGTCTTCCCTTGTCCGGTGGGACCGGTCATCACGCCGTACATCCCTGTGTTGATCACGAGTGAAAGGCTAGTTAAATGAAAGTCGCCTGAAGAGACAGACAAGTTGTCAATTTCGATCAACTTTTGCCTCCTGAAAAGAATCGCAATAAGATCAGCACCATGATTGAGATGGCTACCATCATGAGGGCAACGGCGACCGCAGATCCAAGCTGACCGACGCTCAATTCAAGAAAAATAGAAGTCGAAAGGACCTCCGTTTTCATCCGTGTAGCTCCAGCGAAAACGAGAATCGGCCCAAATTCTCCGAGCGATCTTGCCCACGCGATCGTAAAACCAGTCAATAGACCATTCCACGCGATCGGCAAACTGATGTGCAAAAATGCTTGCCCTTGAGAACAGCCGAGCGTTCTTGCGACCTCTTCGTACCTTGGGCTTGACTGTTCAAAAGCTACCTTCATGGTTTTTACCACAAAAGCACATGAGACCGAAAACTGGGCCAGAACAATGGCCGGCCAGTGAAAGGTCACAGGAAATCCGACACCATCTCGCAACCACGATTCGAGCTGCCAGTCGCCGAGCATCAAATGAAACAAAATGAGAAGACTGAGCCCGACAACTAAGGGAGGCAGGACCATCGGAATATCGACGATCAGATCTACCAGCATTCGACCGGGAAATTTTTTTCGAGCGATTAAATAGCCTAGCGGTGTCCCTACCCATACCGCAAAAATCGCTGACACGGTGCAGGTTTTCAAAGTCAAAATCGTCGATGCGAGAATCTCCGGTTTTGAAATGGCCGACACAAACTCGCCACGTGTAACGTACAAAAAATCCGCCAGAATCATGGCCAAAATCAACACCAAATAGATCGCCGATAGGGCAACGAGCAGCGCATGAAAGCCAAAGTTGGACGTCGCTGTCGTTTTCACTTTTAACTTGGGCAATTCGATGTCGCTTGTTATCAAGACAGGGCATGCAGGGAACTGGGGATCGAACCCGGAATTGACTTGCTGGACTCATTTTAACTCAAACAATGAGTTGTATAAACTTGATAGTCAACCGATGGCTTAGAAATCAGCCGTTGAAAAGGCAATGTGAAAAATGTCTGCTGATGATGCAAACCTACGCACGCGTATCATAGAAAAATTACGGGCCGGTGATTTTGAGGGAGCGCGTGGAAGTGCTCAGTCGGCAGTCGATTCGACACCAGATAATGCACCACTGTGGCACCTTTTGGGAATCGCACATGTTCAATGCCAAGAGTTAGAACTCGCAATTCCCTGCCTTGAAAAAGCGGTTGAACTGAAACCAAGCAAAGCCAACTATCATTTTAATTTAGGATACACCCTTCAGAAGCTCTCGCGAATTCAGGACGCCAAACAAGTCTATCGAAAAGCGATCCAGCTCCAAGCCAACTTTGTTGAGGCTCAAACGAATCTTGCCAATTTGTTGGTCAACGAAGCAGCGTTTTCAGAAGCAATTTTGATCTTTCGAGACGTGATCCATTCTAATCCGGAAAACGCAGATGCCTGTTTCAATTTGGCCAACGCCCTGCTGGCCAATTCAGAATTTGAAGAATCCACTCAATGGTATCGTGCGGCGATTGACTTGGACTGCGGACATTCGGCTGCTCGCGAAAATCTTGCCCGAGCGTATACCGAGCGGTCGATGACCCAAGATGCAGTTGGCGTTTTACAGAGTTGGTTGGAATTTGATCCTGACAACGAATTTGCAAAATACATGCAAGCTGCGATCACTGGAGAAGATCTGCCGGACCGAGCCAGTGACGAGTGTGTTAAGAATACCTTTGATCGCTTCTTTGCGACTTCATTCGAAGAACAGTTGGCAAAACTAGACTATCGGATGCCCGCCCTAATTCAGGAATATATTGACTCGATTGATAAATCTGACCATAGCATTGTACTTGATGCTGGGTGCGGCACCGGCTTGATCGGTCCTATTCTAAAACCGATTTCATCGCGGCTGGTTGGCGTCGACTTATCAGAAGATATGTTGGCCGAAGCCAAAAGCAAACGTGTCTATGATGAATTGGTAGAAGCGGAACTCTCGGCATTTTTCAAACAACGAATGGCTGAATTTGATCTGATCGTCTGTTCAGATACGCTTTGTTATTTCGGTGAATTATCCGAAGTGGTCGCAGCCTCTGCTGGTAGCTTGACAGACCAAGGCAACTTCTTATTTACCGTCGAAGCGTTTTCTGATCCCGAGCCGCCTGAATCGGAATCGTCAAACGGCAAGTTTCAACTGCAGGCCAATGGTAGATATCGTCACTGGCCGGAATACGTAAAAAGTGTTGTCAGCAAATCTGGATTAAAAATACTCGATTGTCGTCTCGTCGTGATTCGAAAAGAGCTGGGCGTTGATGTATCCGGTTTGCTCGTGGTCTGCATGAAGATCGACGACTGACAACTGATTCTGAAAACGGTCGAGATACGAGTTGTATCTTTGGCTTGATCAGGAACCACGTTCGGTCGCTTGAGGTTCAAATTGTTAACCAACTGAAAAAGGCGACCCGAGTTGTAGATCGGACCGCCCTTTTGAAATTTTGCCGCTGATGGTTTGCTATCGAAAGATTCGATTTAGTATCCGATCGAAGGTGGGTTAGCCATCAAAAAGTCTCGTGGGCCACGCGTCGTGTAATACGGATAAACATAGCTTGGAGCCATTCCAGCAGCACCAGGTGTTGGCTGGGCCACGTGAGGAATGGTTTGAGCAGGTCGTCCGCCGCAGCCGCCAGGTCCGCAATTTCCGTCAACGAATCCACCCGATCCAAGGCGAGTCAAGATTCCTCCACCTTTCAACCCGCAACCGCCCCCAACACAACCGGCTCCGCCACCGAGTCGAGTCAGGATTCCACCACCCACAATGCCACATGAATCGTCGGCACAAGCAGAACCTCGCTGGAATAAACGCAGGCCAAGTCCATCTTGGTTTGAGACCATGGAAGTCTCATCGCATCCGCAATCATCAGTTACAACCGATCCATCACATCCGCAGTCGGTAGTGCCAGTTTCGCATCCACATCCTCCAACCTCAGTCTCACATCCGCAGTCGCTTTTGGCTCGTAGCCGACCAAACAGACCGGTTGAACAACCAATGTTTCCAAGGCTGAATTTTCGGCCAGTTGCACAATCCATTCCATTTGGCATGCCGCATCCGAGGTCGTTCGGGGGGCATTCAGGCTGGGCTCGCAAACGACTGAATAGCATTGCCGGTGGACAACTGTCGCAAGAGACATCCGTTGCGCATCCGCAATCACCGGTTAAACGGCTTTGATGCGACAACGAAGTGCAGGGACCGCTAATGGTGAATGAACATCCACTAAGCGAAACAACCGCAAGCATAGCGGTGGCGATCATGAAAGAGCGCATTTTCAATTCCTTTTGATTCTGGGTCGGGTTCGAAAGGGAACTCGGGACTGGCCACGAACGGGATCGTGGCTTTTTAGGCAGCGACACCTTTCGCCTGCCAAAAATCCGTGCACGGGAGCACGTCAAAGAGTTCATCGTCACTACAAAGCGGAATATTGAGGAATTCAGTAAACTTGGTAAGTTCCGAACTTTGGGAATGTCACAAATGCGACATAATTTGAGCGATTTGCAGCGGCTCAACCCGCGATTGACAAATTTCTGGCTTCATCGCTGTCGAATTCGAATTGGGTTAAACTGCCGGAGTGTAATTCTTGAGAACCAGTTTAAAGCGGGCGTCAATTTCGCCATATAAGCGAAGTTTTTGCCGCAAACTCCAAAATCAGGCTAAGACCGATGGCCAAGTTAATTGACTCAGAATCAGGCGAAAATCCTGTCCGCCAGCAAAAAATTGGTACGTTTTCAATTCAGAGTTTCATGGTGATCACAGCGGTTTTCGCAGCGACTGCGCTTAGTCTGGCGCAATTGTATCGTGCCGCGCTGGGGGATCAGCCTCAAAGAGTGGGGCAGTTTGTTCTGGTGACAACCATCTTGCCAACCGCTTTGTTGGTGGGCGCGAGCTGGTTTTTGAAAATTTTCAAGCATTTTTTCCAATAGCGATTCACGCTGTATCGAACTGTCGTTGTCGAAACGAGGAAAGTTCGCGTGATCAACACGCGAATTTTAAGGCCAAGATTCCCTATTTTCTCAGTCGAGTTCATGGTTTTGATTAGGTGAATTGGGGCTCTGAATCGTTTTTGGGAAAAAAAGAAAAACGATGTGAACCTTTTGGTCGACACCGACTCTAGAGGTGCAAGTAGACATGGAGTCTACATTTACCAATTCTTTAGGGTATGATACTTGCAAGTCTGTTATCTTAACGGACGAACCGAGAAACCCAGCGGAATCGGGACCTCAAACTTTGTTCTCTCTTTGTGCGCGTCCGACGCGCGGGAGTATTGAAATGCGAATTAACATTATCAACTCGATTGCAAACGTATTTACACGTTTTGGCGTCAACGCAGTGGATATGTTGTTCGCTGGCAATGACCCCGTGTTGCACAGTATGCGCCTCCAAATCTGCACCGCAGGGCCTATTTCAGGTCGGCATTCCAGAAAGAACCTATTGCTCGGGTATGTGAGCGGGTTCAAAACACAACCAGCCTATTTAGACGGCTGGCAGGAACCGGCAAAACAGACCCTGGAACCCGTGACCGGCCAAATAGTTCAAGGCAGAAGTTTTCAAGCCGAAAGCTAACCCGATTTTCTGAACTGCGATATTCGCAGACAAAAAATCAAACCTCCTTGAAATCGGCTCCTGGTAAAAGAACCGACCCGGCAATTGCATGCCTGCGTCTGTTCCCATGCGGGATTTTCGAATTGCGAATCGATGGCCCGAACTTTCGCCATTGCTCGCTCAAAAAGAGAGAGAACCAAACCATGAACGCTATTAACAAGACTATTATCGAAGTTCGAGAAACTTCAGACTTGGTTCGAGCTGCACAGACTGGTGACCGATCCGCATTTGGTCAGCTTTACGAGCGATTTCAGCCAACTGTGATGGCAATTGCAATGCGTCGATTGCGTGATCACGCGGATGCGCAAGAACTTTGCCAAGACGTTTTCGTTCAGGCAATGTTGAAGCTTGATCAGCTGCGAACGCCTGAAGCTTTTATCGGTTGGTTGCGTCAGATCACCGTCCGAATGGCAATCAATCGAGCTGTACGACGGGCACCCGCTTTGGCCGTTGAGCCAGAACTTTTGGAGTCAACTTTGACGAGCGAAGTTTCGCCTTTGGACGATGTTCTAGAAGTTGAGCGAAAAGAACAAGTCAAAGAGGGCCTTGGACGACTTGGCGAAATGGACCGGGATACCCTGGTAGCATTTTACGTCGAAGGTCAAAGTTTGCTGGAAATGGCTGATGATTTTGACGCACCGCTCGGAACGATCAAGCGACGACTGCACGTGGCTCGAAAGCGACTTGCCAAGCAGGTCGATGAACTGGCTGCCGTCGGATAAACGATTGGTTTAACTGAAACGAATCGAGCGTTTAAATTGCCGTTAAAAATCGAGCCTGAATTAGAATTGCCACCCTGTTGGAATCAACAGGGTGGCTTTTCGTTTTGGGATTGAATTGTGAGTTGGGCGATGGAAGCCAGCGTCGGACTAACGTTTTTGAAAACGTTTTATCGAGTCCGTTTTTTATGGAGCTCGACTTGGTTTCCTTTTTTGTTATAGATGACTTCGTCGACGAAGTTTTTCATAAGCATCACTCCACGCCCGGAACACTTTTCCAAATTCTCATCCGCAGTCGGGTCTGGCACATCGTTGGGGTTGAACCCACATCCTTGGTCGATGATCTTGGCGAAGAAAGTTGAATCGGATAACTCAATTGTGATGTGAACATCCTTGTCAGGAGAACAGTGGTTTCCGTGGTGGATGGCATTCAAAATGGCTTCCTCGAGTGCCATGTGAATTCCGAATATATCGTTGTTCTGCCAATTGGCTTTTTCGAGTTGCTCCAGCAGAATTTCGATAACTTTAGAGCAATAGTCCGGTTGGCTCGGAATATTGTTGTCATAAGTCCATTTTTGAGCAGTATTTCCCATGAAAACCAAAAGCCAGGAATTAGTAGGGTGTAGTGCAAAAATTTGTGGGTTTACTGCTCGAAAGAGCTAACCGCATCAGCTTGGCTGTCTTTAATTTTAAACAGTTTGTCCAAATTCGTGTAGCTGAACAAATCCTTCACTTCGGGACGTAAATTACTTAGCCGAATTTGCCCTCCGCGTTCCTGCATTCGTTTATTGAGCACGATCAGCTTATTGATTGCTGCGCTGGAGAAGAAGTTAACATTTTCGAAGTTCACTACCAATTTTTCCGATTTTTCGTCATCCTTGGCGACCGACATCAATTCCGATCCCATGATTTCAATTCTCTGGGGATCCATCAACTTGTCGTCTTTGAATCGAACGACAGAGACATCTTCAACGACGTCGAGATCTATACACTGAAATTCTTCCATTGACATCCAACCCTTGGTTTTGGCTTTCTTCTGTCTTCTATCATAAACGTTCGATTCTTCCAGTAAAGAACAGGCCCACCCACGCCTATTTCGGAATAGGTGTCAGTAAAGATTACCAGGCTGCTGCCTCGAAGATTTGGCAGTATTGCCATGGCAATCAATCCCGGCCGTTATTTCGCTGGGAACCCCTAAACAACGATTTCTGCGGCATGATCTGCTATTTCAGCATAGCAGGAGGATAAGAGTGGACATTTTGTTGATCGGTAGTCTTTTCAAAGCCATGTGATCTCGGCATTTCAGTTGCCAATCGCTGGCTGCACAAAAAATTTTCAACAAGCGGCGTTGAGAGAGCGGGTCATTCTGTAATCAGAAAAAAACACTGGTCCAATCGAACGACTGAAGACCAGATCAAATCGAAAATCGAACCAGTGTTTGTAGGCTTGGATATTTGGGCAGTTGGTTCTAAACAGAATTTTTTGGTTGGCCAATCCAGTCAGTAGCCCTTCCCATAGTCAAATCGTTGAGCAACGAATTTTGATTTTCTGTCGTAATGAATGCATCTTTAGTCGTCAGACTATTTGAACTAGATCTGGTCGTTCGTATCTGCAATTCGAATCGCTGCGAAACCGATACAAAACCGAAAATCCAGACTAAACTCTTCTCATCGAGAATCCGTGTAAAAATACGACGGTCCCCAGAAAAAGAAATGGCCAACACAACCAGCTCGGTGGCGAAAAAACTTTAGGCTGTTGTTTTGTTAAATTCGGAAATTGATTGGTTTGGGCGGTTGGAAATGATGTTTGTGAAAAGGTTGGGTTATTCTGGTTGGGCCAGTTGCCTTGACCTACAAATTGTGAGTTGGCCTGAACTTCAACGGGATCCGAAAGAAAGTTTGAAATTCTTTGTGTGAGAACAAAACTATCGACGAGATGGAGTTGAATCCCGATAAAAATCAGCACGAATCCGAGCGTCATAACGGATGTGCGTCTCATGTTGAATTCCAACATTCGCAACCTGACCTGTTTACCATAAAGAATATCCGCAGCGGTTTTGGATTAACGATGGGCGATCGAGATCTTAAAACCAGGACTTCCCATTAAAAATCGAAAGACCCATTGGTAACCTTGAATTTGGAAAACAGTTAATCGTTAAAATTCTAATCTTGAATTCTGGTCACACCGGTCGTAACGAAAATAGGTTTCTGTTCAGTAAATCCGACCCGCGGTACCGATGTTTGCCGTTGATTTCGTTCCGCCTTCAATAGAAGCCAAGGAAACTGTTTGAATTGAGATTTAATTTTCTTAAGACGAGCACGTTGAATTGAACCGGGTTAAGTCGGATAATCCGGCGACTTTCAAATACAAAAATATGACATGAATATTACAGATGTGTTTCCTGAGGCGTCATTCTATGACGGTAAAATTTGGGAAACCCAAGTTAAGAATGGCGTGCTATGGAAACCGAGACAACTTCGTCCACTGATTCGAAAACAGGAATCATGTCATCTGGTTTTCAAAGTCTTCTTTGGACTCAATCGCTGACAGCAGTCAACGATAATGTGTTTCGTTGGTTTGTGATTGGAGTAGGAAAAGATCAATTTGCTCCTGAAGACGTCAGTATCTTTTTGATTATCTGTTCCTCATTCTTTATCGTTCCTTACATTCTGTTTGCCGCTATCGCTGGTTGGCTGGCAGATCGCTTCAAAAAAAGCCAGGTGGTCGTTGGCTGCAAGATAGCCGAAATCATCGTCATGACGCTCGGAGTATTTGCGATTAGTGCGATGGGGACGCCCAATCCTTCCACTGGAGTCGACCCATTTTTTTACTTCTTGCTGGTAACCGTATTTTTGATGGGGTTGCAGAGCGCGTTATTCGCACCGTCAAAAGTTGGTACCATTCCCGAGCTTTTGGATGAACAAACGATCGCGGCAGGGAACGGGATTTTTAACTTGGCCACGCTCAGTTCTACCGTGATTGGGATGGCGTTAGGTGGTTGGTTGTCAGACCGAACTCAAAGAGGGCAGCAGGACCTGTGGATTGCTGCTTTGGTGCTGGTTGGAATTGCGGTCGTTGGAACGGTGATCAGTTTTTGGGTTCGATCGGCTGCAGCAGCCAACCCCAAAGCCAAGTTTCCAATTCGAATTTTTAGCCAACTGTTCAAAGATATCAAACAGTTGGTTGGCTACCGAATTTTGTTTCGGGTCGCATTGGGGGTGATCTTTTTTTGGTCCATTGCTGCATTGGCCCAATTGAATATCGATTTCTTTTCCGACGAAAGTGGGGGGTTGCTGGAATCGGATCGGACCCCCCTATTGATAGCTGTGACGCTGGGAATTGGCCTCGGCAGCGTGTTAGCTGGAATGATTTCGTCTGGCAGGATTGAGCTCGGGCTCGTACCGCTCGGAGCGACGGGTTTGGCTGTTTTTTCCGTTTTACTTTGGTTGTCTCCAGAAGGTTTCATTAACGAGACGACTTGGAATGGAAATAAGATTCTCGCATGCCTGTTATTGGTTGGTTTGGGAATGAGTGCCGGAATCTTCGATGTTCCCCTTGCTTCGTTTTTACAGCATAACAGTCCTGTTGAAAAAAGAGGGGCTTTGCTTTCGGCCACCAATGGTCTCGCCTTTGGCGGGATTTTGCTAATGTTCGGTTTGCTGGCGTTCGTGCGCGGACCCTCCCAAGAAGGCTCGTTAACAAACTTGCCACCTGATCGTCAGGTAACTAGTTTGAACGAAAATCAGAAGGCTGATTTAGATTTGTTATTGAAGGAGTATCACAAGTCTGGCATTCAAGAAAGCAGCACGACGATTGGTCGCTATCTTGACAGAGCAGAAGGTGTTCCCGTTAAGGTAGCGTTAGCCGAATTCATCTCGGCTGACGTCAAACGACGTAGCGAGGCGGGGCAAGCGCTTACGTTCGAGCAATATCGGAATCAACTTTTCGGTGCGACTGATGATCAAAGGACAACTCAGGAAAATTATGAGCTGGGGGCTACGATCAAACAGGCGATTGTGCAAAGCGGAAAACTTCCTTGGTTTTCGTCCCGACAGATATTTTTGCTGACTGGGGTTTTGACGCTTCCTGTCATTGCCTATTCGCTATATCGGCTTATTCGGCCAACGGTTCGATTGATGTTTCATTTGTTCTTGTGTTTAATTTACAAGGTAAAAATCAGCGGCCAGGAGAACATTCCAGAAAAAGGCGGAGCTCTGGTCGTCGTGAACCATACGTCTTGGCTTGACGGAGTGTTGCTGTTAGTCTTCGTGCCGCGAATTCCAAGGGCGATTGCTTGGGCGGGGAACTTTAAAAATAAATTCTTAAAATGGTGGGCAGGCTTTAGCGGAGTCATCTTGATTTCCGGAGGACCAAAGTCGATCAAAAAGGGTTTGGATACCGCCAAAGCAGCTCTCAAAAACGGCGACGTGGTAGGAGTTTTCCCCGAAGGTGGAATTTCTGGGGAGTGCGTTGTCAAAAGCTTTAAACCAGGGATTCAAAAGATCCTCGATCAAGAAAATCCAGTTCCTGTCATTCCCGTTTACTTCGACGAAATTTACGGCAGCATATTTAGCTATTCTGAAGGAAAAGCGATATTCAAATTCCCAAAATCCTTCCGACGACCTTTGTCGATCCATATTGGTAAGCCGATACAAGATACATCTTCCATGTTCCCGATTCGGCATGGTGTTCAAAAGTTAGGAGCAACAACCGTGGAAAATTACGCAGGAAAATTTGTTTCGGCACCAGCTCAATTTATCCGTGCATGCAAACAAGCGAAGTTTCGGTCCAAGATCGCAGACTCCACCAATCAGGAAGAAACGGGAGGAAAGTTGCTAACCCGTGCCTTGGTGCTGCAAAAACTATTGCGTCAACATGTCTTGGCCAACGACGAAGAAAATGTTGCCGTATTAATCCCGCCAAGCGTCGGAGGAGCGATCGTCAACGTGGCGTTGGCTCTGGATAAAAGAGTGGCGATCAATTTGAATTACTCTTTATCCAATGACTTGATCAATCACTGCATTCAGGATGCGGCAATCAAAACAGTCCTGACCACTCGCAAGGTGATGGACAAATTTGATTACAAGATGGATTGCAACGTTTTTTACCTGGACGACCTTAAAGAGAAAGTTTCGTCGGTGGATAAGCTGGTCGCCGCAATCAAAGCTTTTGCGGTTCCGTCATCATTACTTGAATCTATGTTGGGACTAGGTTCCATTCAGCCGGACGATGTCCTGACTATCGTATTTACTTCTGGTTCGACCGGAGTTCCCAAAGGCGTGATGTTGACCCAGCAAAATGTAATGAGCAATGTGGATGGGATTCAAAAAGTTGCCACATTGGTTCCTCAGGATACTCTGATTGGCATTCTTCCTTTTTTTCACTCGATGGGTTATACGGTGACGCTTTGGGTGCCTTTGACGCGATCC
>JBCCSJ010000116.1:0-15242 GCA_039200505.1 Planctomycetota bacterium
CTTCAAAATGAGTCGCAGTTATCCAATGCTCAGGCCCTGCACTGGTCTGTCATTCTGGGACGAACTGGAGACGAAAAACGGGCGACGGAGATTTTGAATCGAATTGCTCCGGACGATCAAAAAGGCTACCCGCCAGCTCATCGAGTCAAAGCAATCAATTTGACGGATGACTATCTAAAACAAAATTCTGACCTCAATTTTCAAAAAGTTGCCTTTCATTTAAAAAATTCAGATTCGACCGACCCGGAATTGAATCGGGCCTGGGCGATTTATTTTGAAGCCAAAGGGGAACCGAAAAAGGCGATCGACTATTTGATTAATGCGTCGCAAACGTATCCAGAATTGTATTTGACGGTGGCGGAAATTGCTCAGCGTGAAGGTGAACTGACGACGCGAAAAGAAGCACTCAATACGTGCAAATTTGAGTTGACCAAGCGGATGGTGACAGAACCTTTGGATGTGGCTAGCCGGGTCAATTTGGCAAGATGTCATATCGAGCTCGAAGATTTCAGAAGCGCTGAAAAAGTTCTTAACGATGGGATGGCCATTCAGCCGACTCAAGTTCTTCGGAGGTCGATATCTAATCTGTATGTTATGATGCTGGAAGAGGATGGCGTCACGCTATCGACGAAACTGATTCTGCTGAAAGAGGCAATCGAGATTGACAACGAATCTCCTGTTCCTTTTAACAAACTGGTTGAGCTGACAACGTTGGGTCAAACGGAACAAGAGATTCAGTTAGCCAAGCAAAATTTTCAATCCGTGATCGCTACGTTTGGATCTGGAGCATTAGACCATTGCAACCTTGCCTTTATTTATTTTCAGGAAGGCGACGAAGAAGAGAAAGATTGGCATTTGAATCAGGCGTGGCGCATCGATCCGACGTTTGGGAAAATTGCCCACCGACTTGCAAGAGCATTTACGTTGTCCGAAACGAATCCCAACTCGGACTGGGGCCTTGAGATTGCTAAGATGGCGGCACTGAAAGCTCCCAAAGAACCGATCTACCGAGCAACTTTGGCAGAGATCTTGCTATCGCGACAAGAGTTTAAACAAGCCATTGCGATCTTGAATGCAACTCTCAGCGACACCCAAGATCAAACCAGCATTCATCGCCGGCTTGCATATGCATATAACAAAATTGGTGAATCCAAAAGAGCCAGTTTGCACTCAAGAAAAGCGGATGAAAGCGAAGTGATCGCTGCCAATCAAGAATGAGTGTCGCGAAACAGATTTTGAAGAATTAACGGGTCCTTAGTTAACCGCGAGCTACAATTTGTGGATTCCTAGTGGACACTGATTTTCAATTCGATTGTGAAACAGACCTTCCTGGCAAACCTACCGAAAACCTCCCAATCCTCGAAATATCCCCATTTTTAAGATCTCAAACTGAAAAGTTGAAACAAAAACGACTCCGATGCCCAAAGTCGACTGGCTCGTGTATTTCGAGTTGAGAAACAGGCCCGGTAATGACGAAACGCAGTACTGGAGTTATCCGTGTCTCTGTGCGAATTGGGGAATATTTGAGTTTTCCTGATTGGCGGAATAATCACCGCGAACCCCCATTATCGGAAGCATTTCAGGGATTCTGATTTGTGTGCTGGCAAAGGTAGGGTGCGAATGGGAAATAGCTGGAAATTAGGGCCTTCTTAGGTAGACTATAAATGATCAAAAGAATTACAGCTTGATTTCGCAACCTCCTCCTGATCATGAAAATTTGTCTCACCGCTAATACTGCCTGGAATCTCGCCCACTTCCGGCGAAATCACATCCAAGCGTTGCTGGACGTCGGTGCTGAAGTTCACGCAGTCGCTCCTCATGATTCCTACGTAGACAATCTGCTTTCGATGGGCGTCCAATTTCATCCGTGGAAAATCGAACGCCGTAGTCTCAACCCGTCAACAGAGATGGTTTCGGTCCGGCGGATTCAAAAAATCTATCAAAAAATTCAGCCCGATCTAGTTCACCACTATACCGTCAAAGCAGTCTTGTATGGAACTACGGCAGCGCGGTGGGCCGGGATTGGTGGAGTTGTCAATTCGGTGACCGGTCTACCGTACATTGTCGTATCCCAGAAAAAGGGAATGGCAAAACGGCTTGCCAGATGGGTCGCGATGAAGTGGTACGCATGGTGTGTGACCGGGAAAAAGACACGGGTTATCGTACAAAATTTGGACGATCTTGCCGTTTTAGAATCATTCGCCAAGGGTGTTCGGCAATACGCGACGGTAACCAATGGCTCGGGAGTGGCTCTCGATTATTTTCAGAAGGCACCTTTTGCAGGCAATGAGATCCCGAGCGTTCTTTTTGTTGGGCGATTTCTTCGCGAGAAGGGTGTGTTCGAACTTATGGATGCGGTTCGGAAACTTAAACAACAAGGCTTGCAATTCAAGTTGACCATGTGCGGGGACATCGACCACGGCAACCTTTCCAGTGCGACCGCCGATGAGTGCAAACTGTGGATGCGTGAAGGATTGGTTGATTTCATGGGGCGGGTTGATGACGTCCGACCTAAGCTGGCTGAAGCGGACTTGGTGGTACTGCCAAGTTACCGTGAAGGAACGCCCCGGTCTCTGTTGGAAGCGATGGCTACGGGTCGTCCAATTGTTACGACCGACGTTCCCGGATGCCGCAACGTTGTGGAACACCAAGTCAATGGTTTGATGGTGCCCTCTCGATCATCAGACGCTCTCGCCGATGCGATGTCGACAATGATCCAGGATGCTAATTTGCGACGACAGATGGGCGAAGCGGGCCGGTTAAAAGCAGTGGCCGAATTTGATGAAAAAATCGTAATCGACCAAACGCTTTCTGTTTACCACGAATTGAGGCCCGACGTTTTTCCGCCTGCTAAAGAGTGGTCCGATCAGCAGGAATCGCTCTCTTCGGCTTTGGAAGCCGTCGCTGCTTCGACATAGTTTTCACGGCGTTGAGCTCCTCTCGGAAAGAGGAGCCTACAGTACGTCCTTCTAACCGAGCAGGACATCGCGTTCCAGCCAGACCGGACAAAGTTACAGTACGTCCCGCTTGCCGAGCGGGACATCATGCAAAAGGAAACGGTAAGTCCTGCTTGCCGAGCGGGAATTCGCGTCCCAGCTAGACCGGACAAAGTTACAGTACGTCCCGCTTGCCGAACGGGACATCATGCAAAAGGAAACAGTAAGTCGCGCTTGCGAGCGGGACATCGCATCCCAGCCAGTATCCTGTACCCTGACAAAGTAGATCGGCTCTCCGAATCTCTGAGGAGATTTGGCAGGCTCTACCGCTCGGAGAGTGGTGCAACAAAACAACCTTCGGCTTTCATCTTTAGCAGATATTGCAGATCTACGCGATGAGCTCCTCTCGGCAAGAGGAGCCTACAGTACGCGGGACATCAGGCAAAATGAAACAGTACGTCCTTCTTGCCGAGCGGGAATTCTCGCCCCAACCGGTCACCGCGACAGCAAACACAAAGCCAAAGACCGATAGCGTTGTCCGCATTGCCAACCTCCGCTGGGCTGACTCCATCCGGGATCTTTTCGATCATATCATTCGCGGATTGTTTTACCAAAATCGGTTTTAGGGGTTAGAATACGAGATAGTTGGCTTATTGATCAAAAAACAACGCAAAATGGTAGTGATCTGGGGTAATTCCATATCGGCGAATTATCTTTATCAAGCCGACTGGTTGAGCGTTCGTTGGAATTCGGATTGACGGGATTTTCATTCATATCCTGCAGTGGATTGACACCGGGTTGAAACCTTTGAAAGGAATCTTTCGAATAGCTTGAGACCCAAAAGCTTCCAACCGGATCCAAATCGTCCCACCGATCCAAACGGGTGGCCGGCAGCCAAATGATAGAGCCGCGTAAAAAAGTCATTTGTCTTAAAGTCTATTTCTTATTGAACTAATTCGTCGAAATTCCTTCCAAGAATTATGAGCAACACTTTAACTTCTAAATCGAATTTGCGTTGGATGGACGGCATTTTTATTGCCGCTCTTCTAGCTCACGTCCCGTTGGGGATCGAATACGCTCGGCGAATGTGGCGGGTTGGACACTACCAGTTTTTTCCTCTTTTGCTGATTGTCGCGGGCTGGTTAATTTACAGTCGAGTGTCCAAGCTTCCCGTGATTCGCCAACAATCGAATTTGGTTTTCGGTTTGCTGGCCGTCAACATGGTTGTGTTGACATTGGCGGTGACCCTGTTTTCTCCGTTTCTGTGGATCCTTTCGTTCATCGGATTGGTTTGCATTTTCGTTTACGACGAGTGGGGTAAACCGGGAATCATCGAAGCTTTTCCAGCTTTATTGTTGTTCCTTTTTGTCATTCCGCTTCCAGGCAATCTGGACTTGAAATTGATCAACAAAATGCAGTTCATGGCCAGCCAGCTTGCCAGCTGGGTGTTGGATGCGTTTGGCCAAATGCATTTTCGCGAAGGCGTTGTGTTGATTACCGAACAGAAGCAGTTTTTCACCGAAGAAGCGTGCAGCGGTGTTCGGTCTCTTTTTTCTTCACTGGCTGCGATTTCGATTTACGGAGTCATGAATCAGTATCCTGCATGGCGGCATATTTTTAATCTGATTCAAACCGTCCTTTGGGTCATTGTTGGCAACGCGCTTCGGATTGCGATTGTCGTTTATGTTTCCGACAACTTCACAGAATCGATTGCGTCGGGAACCAATCACGAAATGCTCGGGTTGGGAGTCTTTCTATTTATATTTGCCATTTCGATGAGCACCGACCGTGCTCTTAATGCATGGCAGTCGGAGACGCAAAACCGGAGCCTTGAAAATCTGGTTGACGACGAAGAAGAGCTTGCCACGGTCGGGGCATCGCCGCGAACGAAAAGCCCCAGAGTCAAAGCGAATCCGGTCGTGAAATGGACATTGGCAACCTTATTCGGTCTGCTTGCGATTTTTGCCCTCCGGCTTGCCTGGGTCAAAATTTCTGGCGAGATGTTTGTTCAGTTCAATAAGTCGACTGACTTACTAGCCTCCCTTGAAACGGACCTTCCCAAATCGATTCAAGGATGGAACGTTGTCAGTTTCGAACATCAGATGCGCGAAGACATTCGTTTGCTTGCCCCTGAGTCTTACCTGTGGACTTTTGAAAAGGGAGGCCGGCAGGTCAAAATTTCTCTGGACAGTCCCTACTACGATTTTCATAACCTCAACGATTGTTATGCCGGTTTCGGCTGGGACGTCGATTACAGCCATGATTATGCTGTCGGTGAAGCGACGGCCAATGCCAAGAACATGACCCAGTTGGACATGGAAAAAAAGAATGAGTACGGAAAAGTTCTGTTTACCGCCTACGATCGAGCGGGCAACCTTGCGATTCCGCGAAACGATATCAACCTGGCGCCGTCTGGATTGGAGAAAATCACTCGAAATGTACGCCTGGCATTGGGCTTACTGAATCAGGACAACGACCCTCGTATGTCCAAACAGCCGTTACCGATTTCTCAGGTCCAGTTGATTTATCGATCGGGTACCGAAATCGGCGAGACGGATGATATCGAATCTTTGTTCTTCGAAGTCCGAGAGATTCTTCGTCGGACAAAACGTTTTCAACAAGCTTCTAACTAATTTGGCGGACTAGCCCCACGGAAATCACAATGAGTTTTTTAGAAACCCTGAAAAACAGGTTCCGCCAGATATTTGGGATGGGAAATCATCCTGACGAGTTAGGTGATTATGGCCTGGACGACGATTACCAGCGAGAAGACTACTCTGAATCGCTTCGTCGAGTCGGAAAAAAACTGACGCCCAATTTAAGACGTTCCAAAGATGAGTATTCTTACGGAGACGACGATTCGTATGGATCTCAACCGCGTGTACCCGGTGGGTTAAAAACGACGGGTGACTGGATCGCAGCCATTCTGCTTTTTCCTTTGCAACTGGTGTTCTGGCCGTTTAAGTCGATCTTGACTCTGTTTCATAACACGGGGATCGACATCAAAGAACTGGAAGATCCTGAACTGAAGTTGACATTCGGCCAAAAGGTCTGGAAACACACCAAAATTCTTTTTCGAAGTTTGCTGGTCATTCCATTTCGATTGGCAATGGCTCCGGTTTACGTGGTGCGAAGCCTGCTGGCCGGAGATATCAAAGAAGCTGTTTTTGTCCTGCCGGCACTTTCGGTGATGGCACTGTTCGCATACGTGTTCTTTTGCGTGTTCTTTCGAATGGAAGTGATTGAAAACCGGTATCGTCGAGGGATCGATGCCGCGTTTGCCCAGAAGGATTATGCCAAGTGCAAAACTTACTATCAGCGAATGATGAAAACGAAGGAGCTGTCCGCACCTCAGGAACTTCAGTACGCTCAAGTGCTTGCTCAGACAGGTGAACTCAGCAAGGCGGTTGACCTGTTTAATAAGTTAGCGCCTGACGACGGCATGGGATTCAGTGCTGCCCACCGACTTAAAGCGTTTCAGCTGGTCGGACAACTCAACCAGAGTACCGATCCCGAAATATTGAAAAAACTCAATTGGCATCTCAAGAATTCTTATGACAATTCACCTGAAATGCAACAACTTTGGGCCAAGTATTATTTGGCTGTTGGAAAACCGGAAGAAGCCGTCGCGGCACTGGAACGGGCGGTCGATGCCCAACCCGAACTTTATAACGACATCGCCAGGCTTTACGCGGTTATGGGTCGCAGAACCGAACAGAAAAAAGCGTTGGCGGAAGTCGAAGAACTCTATTCGGAACGACTCAAGCGAGACACACTGGATCATCGAACACGGATCGCGTTGGCAACGGTTCTTACCAATCTGGAAAAATTGGATCAAGCGGAACGATTGTTGTTAGAAGGGCTGCGGATTCAACCCGATGCCGCCATCAAACGAGCCTTGGCATCCTTTTACGTGGTGCGCCACGATCTTGGCAAAAGAGATGGAATGGAGCTGGGGGATCAGTTAACGTACCTGATTCGATCGATTCGACTCGATGCCAATCTTCCTACGATTTATCAGCGGCTGGTAGAGTTCTACATGGAGTCTGGCACGTCGCCTGAGGAAGCCGAGAAAGTTTACAAGGCGTTGCTTGAAGTCGTCGCAGGTGACCAGCCATCTGCCTTGGCACATTTTGCGATGAGCAATCTCCTTTGGAAAATGGACAAAAAAGAGAAGGCTCAGTTTCACGTCGAAAGAGCTTACAAGATGGAACCGGGGTTCGTGGTGGTTATCAATAATCTAGCCTGGATGATTGCCCACGCGAAAGAACCGGATCTTGAACGGGCTTTCGAATTAGCCACCATCGCTGTGGATACAAATTCGAATGAGCCTCGGTTTCGAGATACGCTCGGGACCGTTCTGATGAAGCAAAAAAAATATGATGAAGCGATCAACGAGTTCGAAATTGCTTTAGAGCAAAAAATCAATGAGGCCGACAGGCGGGAAATTCATCGCAAACTGGGACGAATTTATACCGTTTTGGGGCAAGAGGATTTGGCTCGAATTCATTCCCAAAACGCGACTGAAATTCAAGAATAGAAAAACGCTTCAAGACCGTTCTCGTTCATGGACACCGCAATATCCAATGCAAAACCGATTCGATTGATTGTCGTGATGGGTGTTTCTGGTTGCGGAAAATCGACGGTCGGTTCCGGACTTGCCCGTCGGCTTGGCTGGAAATTCACAGATGGCGATGACCTGCACTCGCCACAAAACGTATCTCGAATGGAATCAGGGCTTCCGTTGAACGACGCCATGAGAGAACCGTGGTTAAAGGCGATTTGTCGTCACAGTGAGAATCGTTTTCAGTCTAACGAATCGTTAGTTGTAGCCTGTTCGGCACTGAAGAAATCTTATCGCGATATCTTGAGAACGGTTTCAAAGCCGATCCGATTTCTTTTTCTCGATGGGTCACCAGAAATCATTTCAAAGCGTTTGAATGCGAGAGAGGGGCACTATATGCCTGCTTCGCTGTTGAACACTCAATTTGCAGATCTCGAAAGCCCAGCCGAAGAAGTGGACGTCATTTCGATCGACATCGAAAACACGATTTCTGGCTTGATCGAAGAGGCTTTTTCCAAAGTTCAAGATTTGGTTGATTGATTGCAACTTGATTGCAGACCTTGGACCGTTACGCTTCACCCGGAGCAGATGTTCCCTGCAAGATTGTGTAGGAAGCTCCGTGGCTCCTCTCGGCAAGAGGAGCGTACAGTACGTCCCGCTTGCCGAGCGGGACAACGCATTACGGCCAGAGCATCCTTGATAAAGTAGATCGAATCGCCGAGTCGAAATATGCTGCTTTCACCGCTCGGAGCGGTTCAACTATTGCAACCCTCGGCATTCATCTTCAGCAGATGTTGCAGATCTACGCGTTGAGCTCCTCTCGGCAAGAGGAGCGTACAGTACGTCCCGCTTGCCGAGCGGGACACCTCACGCTGACCCGATCCGGAGTGTTTTCGGTATCCGTTTTGCAACCACTGAGATTACGCCCAATGCGCCGACGCTGGGCTTCATCAAGGTTTTAGCTTCAAACGATACAACTTACTAACGGTGCGTAGGTAGATCGAGTCTTCGGTAACTGCGGGGGTAGCCCAAACGGTTTCTTTGACGCTGCCAAGTTTGCGAAACCCGAATTCCTCACCGATTTTTGCAGCTCCAAAATTCCCCTGCTCGTCGACAACCAAAACCTCGTTCCCAATAACGTAAGGACAAGCCACAATCATTGACATGCCGGGCATTCGATCTTTGAAAACCTGAGACCCATCGCTGGTGCGAAAACAGGACGCGACTGATCGGTCGGTCATAAAAACAAACTCGCCACTTGAGACAGGAGTCGACATTCCAGGGCCACTGCGAGGAACCGACCAGGTGCAACCTTCGAAATCGCCATTGCGTTCTTCTGGAGCGATTTCGCCACTGGTACCGGCGGCGACGGCAAACAAGGGGCCTTTTGACATCCGGTCACTACCACCAAAGTAGATCTGTTTTTCATCGGTGCAAACGGAGCAAGCGGTTGGAGCTTTGATATTGGTAAGCGTCCAATTGATCTCGCCTGAAGCCGGATCGTAGCTATCGATCTGTTCACCACCGGAAACAATCAATTCTGTCCGTTTGTCATTCTTCCAAATAACCGGGCTGCTCCACGAAGTCCGTGTCGCTCCGCTTCTCTCTTTTTCCCAAACCGTTTCTCCCTTCGTCGTATTGAGGCAGAGAATTTTGGCGGAAGTCTCGGCAAAAATTTGCAAAAAGATTCGACCTTCATCGATCGCTAAGGAGCTGCCAGTTCCAAAATCGTTATTGGTTTTGTAGGCTCCCACTTCTTTCTTCCAGGTGAGCTTGCCGTCGTGGTCCAATTTGGCAACGAATCCATAACTTCCGAAATAGGCATAAATACCGTCCTGGTCGACCGCGGGAGATTCAGTCGCGTAAGAATTGGATGGGTGGATCCCGAATTCCGGTTGGGCTTTTCCGACGGACGTCGACCATAGCAATTCGCCGGTCTTAACATCCAGGCAAACGACTTTCCACTCAACTTCGTAGTCGGGCCGTTTGGTTCCACCCCCTCTGCTCGACGGCATCCGGACGCCACCAGCAAAGTCTTTCGGTTTAAACCCGTCACCGGCAACGGCAGTCGTCACGTAGACTCGGTCCTCCCAGATGATAGGTTGAGACCAGCCCGAGCCTTCAATTTCTGATTCCCAGGCTTTCGACTCTTCAAATTCCCAGTCCGGCGAGATGAACGCATCAAGGTTTTTGGCCATGCTGCCTTCACCCCGAAACTGAGTCATTTCTTGGGCAAAACTGAAGGTCGCGAAAATAAGGAGTAAGGAGGGCACGGCTAAAGACAGGACGAAGGAGCTTAATTTCATGGAAGACCCCAAGAGGTGTTTGGTCAGATTCGATTTCTAAATATCGATTTCTTTTGGCCCATCGTACGGAAAAGCGAACGTTTCGGATTCAGCATTCCTGCCGCGGATGTTTTCTAGCACGAATCTTTGGCCTGGGCGTTCAATATTTCACACCGGGAGTCTTTGTGACTGGCTATGGTGTGCCAATAATGGTCTGACGCGTCGCAAGCGGTAGCGCTGCGTTTGCGGTAAAGGCAAATCGACTTTTTGAAAAGGACCGCCAGAAACTAGAGACGAGCGTGTTTTGCTCTTCGACTGGGTTATTGAACCGTTTTGGCACCCAAGCTGGCTAGATAGGCCAAAAGATCGGCAGCTTCTTGTTCAGTCAGCTCTTCTAAAAGCCGTTCGGGCATCAGGGATTTATCGAGTTCCCGAATCTCCTCGATGTCGTCTTTGAGTACCGTTTTAGATTTTCCGTCGGCAGGAATGATCGTCAATTCATCGTTTGTCTCTTTTCCTTTTAAGCCAGAAACGATTTCGCCATCAATCGTAAGTACGACAATCCCGCGGTATTTATCTTCGATGATTTTTGATGGATCGAGGATGCTTTCAAGAATGTGAGCTCGATTTCGTTGATTGCCAAGCATCGTAAGATCTGGTCCAACCATTCTTCCCTGACCCTCGATTTGGTGACAATTACGACACGTTAAAGATGATTCAAAAAATAACTTTTCGCCACGTTCGAAGTTGCCCCGCACTGCCAACAATTGATCCGCATTGATGTCGGGTCCGAGACGTCGAGCCCGTTCGCCGGTGGGTAGGAACCGTTCAAAAAGTTCTCTTACCTGCGATCTCGAATCATCTTTGAGATGCCGGGCGACCATCATTCGAGTTTGGGGTGAAATATCTGCTCGGCCAAGTTCGATCGAAAATAACAGTGACGACTCGATGGAGCTAGTCCAGCGGTGGACCGGTTCTTGGATGGTTTGGGGATCGCCCGACCAGGAATCCAGTTGCTTCAAAAACTTGCCCATCTCGTTGGAGTCATCCCCCACATTGTCGACGGGGTCGAGCGAAGCGATCCAATCTCGAATCAGTTGAATTCCTTCCTGATCGATCAGATCATTTCCAAATTTGGGCATCCGTCCCGATCCGTTTTTGGCAATTCGATAGAGCAGAACGCTCTTTTCAGGATGCCCCGGGTCGACGACTTTGGCATTTTCGATCCCAAAGTCTCCTTGGCTTGCGTCGATAAACAGGTTTCGCTGATCGGGATCTGTGACGCTGGCTAACAAATTAAAGGCTGCCGAGCCACCTCCGCCAGGTCGATGACAGTGACCGCAGTTTTGGTCAAGATAACGCAGCGCCCTTTCCTCAAGGGTGCCGTTCAGGTCATTTTTCGAGACGGCTGGCTTTCTTCGAGGAAGTTCTAATTTGGTCAGGCTCATTTTTTCGAACTTGGCCAATTGGTTGATTGATTCTCCTTCATGACGTCGATTGACTTGAGCGGGTTTGAATCCATTGATCGAACCCGACCGCCAGATGTGACACATCATGCATTGGTCGCGACTGGCATGAAGCCATTTTTGATGACGAATTCCGTCGGGTGAATCTGGATCCTTGATTTCGAGATCCCGATAAATCGCTTCGTTTTCCTGCAGGATCGCATCGGTTTGATCCTCGTTCCAGATGTAGTTATAGGCTCGCCAGTCTTTATCCAGTCGATGCAAGATTTGGGTCTCTAGCCGTTTTTCCGATTCAGGATCGCCAACATCGGAACGATAGGTCACTGTTTTTGCAAACACCGTCCCTTTGGGAAAATCAAACAGTCCTTTTACTTCCCCGTGGTCATATTTTTCTCGTTTGTAAATCCCAAGCTTTTCATGGCCAGGAAGCGCAAACCATTGTTTGGATTCGGTGTGGTCCGACCAATGATGAGAATTAATCGAATAGGGAATAACGCCGGGAGCAGGTTCCTGGCCAACCGTCGAAGAAAAAAGTCCAGTCTCACTTAACCTTCGTGGAAAATTGGCGGCGGATTCTGAATTCGCTTTCGGATTTGGCGTCAGCCGATAGATTCCATCCTTGCCAAACATGACGGTCAAGATTTCGCCTTCTCGGCCCCGAGCGAAACAAATGACCTGGTAAGGCGAATTGGCGAGTTCCTTTTGCCAGACCAATTTTTGTCCATCATGACGAAGGGCCCAAACTTTACCAGTAACGAAATCTCCATAAATGTAGGCATCTTTGAGTTCGGGGATTCGAGGGCTTTCCCAAAAATATCCGCCGGTGATCGATCGGCCCACCGTATGATCATATTCGTAAATGGGAGGAGTGATGGGGACCGGGTATCGGACACCATTCTTTTTGACAACCTGGCTTCCTTCGACAACGCTCCATCCGTAATTAGCTCCCTTTTCAATCACGTGGATCATTTCGATCATTTCCCAACCGACGTCCCCTGCCCAAAGTTCAGCAGTTCCTGGCCGGAACGACATCTTCCACGGATTACGTACACCAAAGGCCCAGACTTCTCCACGAGCGCCCGGTACATTAACAAATGGATTATCTTTGGGGATTCGATACGGCAATCCATCCTGTTTATCGTGAACGTCAATGCGGATGATCGAGGATTGAATGTCAGATATGTCCTGACCTGTTCCCGCAGGGTCGGGAGGATTGGGGCGCTGCCCATCGCCGATAGAAAAATAGAGATAACCGTCAGGACCGAAATGGAGGCTGCCGCCCATATGGTCAGTGCTCTCCCATCGCATCAAGATCTCTTCCGACTGCGGGTCGATCACTGGTGTCGAAGTTTCGGTGACTCGAAATCGGGACAGTCGCGTTCCTTCTGGATTCTTTTTTTCGTAGGAGTATTGAATGTAGCAATATGGAACTTTGGGATACTCCGGGTCAAAGATGATCGACAAGCCGCGAAAACAGGGGTCCAATTCAATCGAAGTTTTTAAGTCGTAGGGAGCTTGATCATTGAAAGATACAACGGTGCCGCTCATTTGAATCACGATCCAACGATCAGTACCTGGGACTCGGATCATATCCGTTGGATTCACCAGGGTGATTTCTTCGTAAACGCGCTCTAAAAGAAATGGAAGAGGGGGCTCGGGAGTTCCCTTAAACTGCGATGTGGTCCAGGGAATCCTGTCCCATTTTTTTGACTCTTGACCCAATCCTGTCGTCGTCAAAATCAAAAGCAGCAGTACCGCAAGTCGCAGCATAAAGCGATCTCGTTTAGTTTTTAAAGCGTGTTCAAAGGATCTTCGTAAGGAATCTATTGTAACCTTTGAACCAAATCACAAAAATCGAATTTGTTGCTACAGATTCCGGTAGATTGGATCCAATGATCGTTTTCGATTGAACGTTTCTGGTTAATCTGTTGGCTAGGCTGGGTTCAGTAGGTCAAGCTGTGCCTTCAAGCTTTATCTGACATCCTGAAAACGCAAATATTCTTGGGCAGCCAATTTCTTAAAAAGGAAAACCGAAATGCAATCTTGGGGAATTATGACTTTCATTTTGTCCATCTGTTTATTTTTACAAATAGCGGTGGCCCAGGATGATTCCAGTAGCGATCGAATTGTCAAAGAAGGTGCTAAGGTCGAAATCTACAAAACTTCAGAAGACTCGAAAGGAGAAGAGGTCAAACTGAATCTGTTCATTTTTGAGCCGGAAGATCACCAACCGACCGATAGGCGATCCGCTATCGTTTTCTTTTTCGGTGGTGGTTGGAACGGTGGATCGCCCAGCCAGTTTGTCCCTCATTGCAAATATTTGGCCAAAAGAGGGATGGTTGCGATCACGGCAGACTACCGAGTCAAAAGTCGGCAAGGCACACCCGCGATTGCATGCGTCAGCGACGGAAAGTCGGCGGTTCGTTGGATTCGAAAAAATTCCGATCGGCTAGGTGTGGACCCGGATCGAATTGCATCTGGCGGAGGTTCTGCTGGGGGTCACGTTGCTGCCTGCACAGGTGTGATTAAGACTTTGGACGAAGACTCGGAAGATAAGTCGATTAGCAGCATTCCTAACGCGATGGTTTTGTTTAATCCTGCTCTGGCAATCGCCCCGTTTGGAGATTTTAAAATCCCAGCCAATCGAATGGCCGCGATGGAAAAACGAATCGGAGCCGATCCAAAAACAGTGTCTCCCTATCACCATGTCGCCAGCGACTTGCCGCCGACTATCGTTTTTCATGGCAAGAAGGACAAAACGGTTCCTTATCTTACGGCCGAGGCATTCGCAAAGGCAATGACGCAAGCTGGCAACCGGTGCGAACTGAAAAGCTATCCCGACGAGGGTCATGGTTTTTTCAATTTCAATCGAAAGAATGGAAAGTTTAACGAAACTGTGGCTCAAATGGACCAGTTCCTGGTCTCACTTGGATTTTTGAAGTCTCAAGAAAAGTCAGAGTCGGCTCGCTAAGATCACACGCTGTTAGCATTCCGGTCTGAAGTTGAAAATGAACGGCTGCTTAAGCGTAAGTTGGTCTCTGCCTGAATTCCTTTGAGCGAAGTAAGAGAAGCCAATTCGTCGTTAGGATTTCATGCGTCTGGAAAATCCATCCTTTGGGCGACAATCTGACTCTTGAAGTATCTGGTGAAACCTAAATGAAAAAAAGGCAATGAAGGGCATGCCAAGAGACGGCACGCCCTTCATGCCCGGGTTTCAGAATTGTTAAGACCGTTTTCTGTTAAGAAGAATATTCGATCCCAAAACATTCCTTTCATGGCCCATTGGATAGTAATAGGAATACCGAGTTCGCTCAGACCAATCGAGTCGTTTGAATTCTTTCGCAATAAACTCGCTAGCGGCAATAGCGTCCTCGATGTCCACAAATACTCCTTCCTGCTTTTGAGTGATTAGTGCATCCACCATCGTTTTATGGGCGTTATCACGATCGGACAGAAAATCGATCGAATCGACAAGCTCTGATTTCGAAAAGATCTCAAGTCGCTTTTCGTCAATACACATCTTTCCGCAAACGAATTCGAGGATAAGAGGTTCCGCTCCTTCGCAGGAGATTTTGATGGCTCCTTCCGCAGCAGTGCCTTTACTTTTTCTCCAGAATGCGTACCAAGGCGGTTTGTACTGATAGCGACATGATCCCTCGCAATCCAGTTCCAATTTGAGCTTTTGTTTGCAGCTTCGTGTTGCTCGAAACAACTGAATTGCCATCATCAACGCGTGAATTCCCAAGTCCAGGTAGGCCTCGCTCACTTCCCGATTTTCTTCTCCTTTCTTTTCAAGTAGCGTGACTCGAACGTCTGTGATTTCTTTCTTGTCGTACATTTTGCGAAAGGACTCTGCATAAAGCAGCGACTTCCGAAATGCCCGTTTGGCAACGTAGTGCTCCAACTGGATCAGTTGACCCTTGAAATCATCCGACTCGATGAGTTTCCGAAGTTGATCCGCTTCTTCTGGCTCAAAAAGAATCGGATCAAC
>JBCCSJ010000117.1:0-15221 GCA_039200505.1 Planctomycetota bacterium
ATACTTAGCAAGCTACTTAACTGGACCCGGTTTGGATCATGGTGCTGCCGGTGAATCGCTTGAGCTTGGAAAAGCAAGTCCATCATGGGACTGGCAAAGAGATCGCAAACTTCTTCTCTTGTCCATATTTTTTGTTCGTCAACGTTTTTTTGGATCATGGTGTCTCCCTCCAGATTATCCCTAGGCTCTGGCCCAATTTTTTCGCGGGACAGGTCCTAGTATATCACGATCCATCCGATTCGGGTTCCAGTGCCGACAAAACCCATTTGCATCCATGTTGATCGTTCACTACCGGTATTTACGTGCGAAATTTGCGGTTCTTGCGTTTCAAGAATCTTAGTTCTCGCAAAATATTTATTTACCGGCTTGCTTAGTCTTAGTGAATCACCCACAAAAATCGAATTTTCAGTGACGCTAGTCGGTAACTCAATTCATGGCGAGTCCTTAGTGCTAATCCCTTTAACGATTCGCAAATTTTTCAATCGCTTGACAAATTCGAATCAAGTCCGATTTTTCAATGTTGAAACTCGGGGCTAGGTAAACCGTATTTCGCAGTGGCCGTAACCATACACCATGTTCAACGAAAAAGGGAATGGCGTTTGTGACGTCGATCTCGTGATTGAATTCAACGACTCCGACTGCACCTCGACAACGAACATCCACGACGCTGGGTACCTTTTTTAATGGTTCCAATTGCTGCATCATTTGCGATTCCAACTTCATCGCGTCGCAGACTGGTGCTCCGGTTTCAAACAGGTCTAGCGAAGCATTGGCGGCACTACAGGCGAGTGGATTCCCCATAAAAGTCGGGCCATGCATCAATGCGTTTGCGAAGTCGTCGGAATGGAAAGAGCGATAAATTTCGTCAGACGCCAGGGTGGCGGCGATTGGCAGAGTGCCTCCCGAAAGTGCCTTTCCAACGCACATGATGTCGGGTTGGATATTTGCTTGTTGGACCGCAAACAGAGAACCCGTTCTTCCGAAGCCGGTTGCAACTTCGTCAGCGATAACTACAAGTCCGGATCGCTTGCAAATTGAAAACAATTGGGCCAATACTTCGGGACTATGAAATCGCATCCCGGCAGCCATCTGAATGAGCGGTTCGATGATTACGCCCGCTATTACATCGGCATGTTGATTAACAAATGATTCGAAACGGTCCAGATCTTGCTCCAGTTCGGGGATCGGTTGCGAATATTGTTCAAGCAAAAATCCTTTGAACCGGGAATGCATACTGTCGACCGGATCGCAAAGGCTCATCGCTCCTACCGTATCGCCATGGTAAGAATCTCGAAAACAGAGGAAACGGATTTTTTTCTCGTTGCCCAGATTTCGCCAGTGCTGGATCGTCATCTTCATCGCAATTTCAACGGCGACCGAGCCAGAATCGCTCAAGAATACTTTCCCATTTTCAAACCCCGAGACTTCCGAGAGCCTTACCGCCAACCTCATGGCAGGTTCGTGCACCAAACCACCCAACATCACGTGTGGCATCCGTTGAGCCTGATGTTGAATTGCTTCTACAATATGGGGGTGGTTGTAGCCATGGCATGCAGTCCACCAAGACGCAATTCCATCGATGAGTTCTGTGCCATCCTTGAGGAAAATTTTCGTGCCGGAGGTGTGCGAGACCTCGAACGGAGTTGCCATCGTTTTCATCTGGCAGTAGGGAAGCCAGAGGCGATCGATTCGGTTGGCTAATTCGATGTCGCTCATTTTTAGCCGTTGTTTTGTCAGAGTTAATGATCTGGAATAGCAATTTAGAATTTTGACTGCTGGCCCGCGATTTTTTGTCGATCGCGACTGTCACCCAATTTTACTTGTTTTGGGAATTCCAATTGTGCTTTTGTTGTCCCGCTCGGCAAGTGGGACGTACTGCAAGCGGGACGTACTGCTTACGATTTAGAGGTGCATCAACCGCTGAAAGCCAAATGAATCCAGCTAGGAATGTTAGTTACATTTAAGAAGATGATCTGGCGACTTTGGCGAACCGATCTTGCAGCGCCTGGACGTCCATCTCTTCCGATTTCAATGCCTTGATCGCTTTGACGGCTGCTTCGGCGGCCTGAATCGTGGTGATCGAAGGGATTCCATGTTGTACTGCCGTGGCACGGATTGTCCCTTCGTCGGTACGGGCTCCTTTTCCGCTGGGCGTGTTCAAAATCAAATCAACGCCTTCATTTTTCATGTGGTCGATTAGATTAGGGTGACCCTCAATAATTTTTTTGACGGTTTGCACTTCAATGCCGGATTCCTGAAGCCTTCTGGCGGTCCCTGAAGTTGCCAACAGGGTGTATCCCATTTCGGAAAGTTCCTTGCCGATGGAGACCGCTCGTTCTTTATGCCCAGAACTGACGCTGATAAAAACGCGTCCGGATTCTGGCAACGTGATGCCTGCTGCTAATTGGCTTTTTGCAAAAGCGATCGGGAAATTCTCCGCGATCCCCATGACTTCGCCTGTAGATCGCATTTCTGGACCAAGAACGATGTCGACTCCGGCAAATTTTCGGAACGGGAATACCGATTCTTTGACGGAGAATAGTTGAGGAGTTGGTTCTTCGGTCCATCCAAGGTCGGCCAGTTTTTCACCAGCCATCACTTTGGCAGCCATATTGGCGACTGGAATTCCGGTTGCCTTGGCCACGAAGGGAACGGTACGGCTGGCTCGCGGATTGACTTCCAGAACAAACACGGCCATCTGGTCGTCCTGTTTTTTAACAGCAAACTGCACATTCATCAGGCCAATGACGTTCAGGTGACGGGCCATGTCAATGGTCGCTTTGCGAATCTCATTCAATGTCTCTTCGCCGAGCGTGAATGCAGGAATCGAACACGCTGAGTCACCCGAATGGACGCCAGCCTCTTCGATGTGTTCCATGATGCCGGCGATGACTACGGTTTCGCCGTCACTGACACAATCGACGTCCACCTCGATCGCTTCTTCGAGGAACTGATCGATCAGAACCGGTTGCCCGGCGGAAACCAAGAATGCTTTTAAAATGAACTGCTCGAACTGGGTTTTGTCGTAACAAATTTCCATGGCACGTCCGCCGAGGACAAAACTTGGGCGAACCAAAACAGGATAGCCAACCTTGGCAACCTGTTGGCGAGCTTCGGTCATGTTTCTGGCGATGGCATTGGCGGGCTGTTTTAAATTCAAACGCTTCAACAGCTGTTGAAATTGTTCTCGATTTTCTGCTGCGTCGATGGTGTCGACGCTGGTACCAATAATGGGAACGCCCGCATTGGATAAAGCTCGGGCTAAATTTAATGGCGTTTGACCACCAAATTGAACGATCACGCCATCGGGTTGCATGCGGTCGCAAATATTGAGCACATCTTCAACCGTCAACGGCTCGAAAAACAGGATATCGCTGGTGTCATAATCTGTGGAAACGGTTTCGGGGTTCGAGTTGACCATGATCGATTCGATCCCAAGGTCTTTCAAAGCGAAAGAAGCGTGACAACAGCAATAATCGAACTCGATACCTTGGCCGATCCGATTCGGACCGCCGCCAAGAATCATGATCCGTTTTTTGTCTGATTTGGCAGGGGTTTCGTCCTCGATTTCGTAAGTCGAATAATAATACGGGGTGTATGCTTCGAATTCGGCAGCACAGGTGTCGACAGATTTAAATGTGGCTACGACTCCCAGAGATTTTCGAAGCTTTCGGACTTCCATTTCGTTGGTGTCCCAGATGTGAGCCATCTGTCGATCCGAAAATCCGAACTGTTTGACCATCTGCATCAGATCGGATGTCACCTCGTCCGGCTTGAGCGTTCGCAAATGATCTTCCATTTCGACGATCCCCATCAAATGTTCCAGGAACCACTCATCGATTCCTGTGAGTTGATGGACGTCGTCGACAGTCATTCCCGATTTAAAAGCGTAACGCAAAAACCAGGGGCGCTCTGAATTGGGAATAGAAAGTTTCGCCTTGATTATGTCCCTGTCAGGTTGTTCGTCGGTGCCCCACAGGTCCTTGCTGTCGCAACCGAATCCAAAACTGCCAACCTCCAGACCTCGTAGTGCTTTTTGAAACGATTCCTTAAAAGTCCGTCCGATTGCCATCGTTTCACCGACGCTTTTCATCTGCGTCATCAAAGTGGAATCGGCTTCCGGAAATTTCTCGAAAGTAAACCGCGGGATCTTGGTGACCACGTAATCGATCGTTGGTTCAAAACAGGCTTTGGTTTCCCGAGTGATATCGTTGGACAGCTCCCAAAGCTTGTAGCCGACGGCGAGCTTGGCCGCGATCTTGGCGATCGGAAATCCTGTTGCTTTCGAAGCCAGTGCGCTCGACCGACTGACTCGAGGATTCATTTCGATCACGATCATTCGGCCAGTGTCCGGATTGATGGCAAACTGAATGTTGGAGCCACCCGTTTCCACACCGATTTCTCGGATCACAGCCAGACTGGCGTCCCGCATCCGTTGATACTCTTTGTCGGAAAGTGTTTGAGCTGGTGCGACAGTAATCGAGTCTCCCGTGTGCACGCCCATTGGATCGAAGTTTTCAATCGCGCAGATAATGACCACGTTGTCATCCATGTCGCGCATCACTTCCATTTCATATTCCTTCCAACCGATGATTGATTCTTCGATCAAAACTTCGGTGGTTGGACTTTGATCCAGACCTCGACGGACCAACGTATCAAATTCGTCGCGGTTGTAAGCGATCGCCGAACCGCTGCCGCCCATCGTAAAGCTGGGGCGAATCAAACAGGGCAAGCCAACTTTTTCGAGGATCTCTCTGGCGTGTTCAACTGTTTGAACTGTTTCTCCCTGACAAATATCAAGCCCACATGCATGCATCGCTTGTTGAAACCGATCGCGATTTTCAGCTTTGTCAATCACATCCGCCTTGGCTCCGATCATTTCGACGCCATGCTTTTCCAGGACGCCTTTGTCGGACAATTCAATTGCCAGATTCAATGCCGTTTGGCCTCCCAAAGTCGGCAATAGCGCGTCCGGTTTTTCTTTGGCGATGATTTTTTCGCAAATCTTCCAATCCAGCGGTTCAATATAAGTCCGTTCGGCTGTCCCCGGATCGGTCATGATGGTGGCGGGGTTGGAATTGACCAACACAACCTCGTAACCTTCTTCGCGAAGTGCCTTGCAGGCCTGGGTTCCGGAGTAGTCGAATTCGCATGCCTGTCCGATCACAATTGGACCCGAACCAATCAGCATGATTTTTTTGATGTCTTCGCGTTTAGGCACTTTTGCGGACTCGCTAAGGAGAAATTTGCTCGTAACTACAAAATTTCCCAAGCGTAACAATCGCACCCCAATTTGTTCAAGGTGCCAACAATGAATTCAGAGGCAACTGTTCAAATTTTCGTCTCAGGCCAAAAAAATCGCCACCAAAGAGTCGCATGATGGAAGGCATCGGCACCCTTATAACGTTGTTAGTTGTCCTTGGTCGGCTGGGGCACATCCAGAAATTGGAGAGAATTAAGATAATGATCGGCGATCTCTTTTTGAAACAGGTCCCGATCCATCAAACAGGTAATTTGGTACTGCCTTTTTCCTTTTAGAAAGATACGCGAAGTCACTTTGTAAATCCGAGTAATTTCCGTTCCGTCTTCTTGAGTTTGAATTTGTTGATACTGGTAAACAAATTGTCGTCCTGGAATATCCTTGAATTTGATCGGGATCGGTTTGCGTTCCAGTTGCCCAACAACATTGGCGACACTCCCTGCAACAGCGTTGTCGAGGTTTTTGTCGATTTGTTGCTGATCCCGGAGGTTTTGTTTTAGATCGTGGTAGCTAAATACAAGGGTGCCGAGATTCTGCTGGAAGCTGTTTAAATACATCCGAATTTTGATCGGTTGCTGATTATCGCCCATCGTCATTTGGCGTTCTACAAATCGAGGGCGCTCAGGAACCCGAAAAGAGACTTCTGCCCCCGAGGGTGTCCAAGTGATCCAGTCCTTCATGTCCTTCATGGTTGCCGGGTCGGAAGAGGGCGGTTGACCCGATGCCGTTTCTTGTCCGAATGTGAGGCTTGGCGAAAAGAGTGTCGCAAGCAGTGCAAAAACGGAAAGAACTTTTGCTGGCGTCAGATCATTCATGGTCATCATCTTCCTTTCATGAGTTACCGGAGTTTAACTTTAACTTTGATGGCCGTTAATGCGGATGTTGAATTAGGAAAGTGATTCCGGTGCGAATCTTTTATGCCTTATCGCAAATTTCGTTCGCAGCGCGAATTTCGCTCGCAGTGCAAATTTCGCTCGTAGTGTGAGTTCGGCGGTGTTGAAGAGATTGCTTGGACTTAAGGGAACCGACGGCTTCGACTTTGACAGCATTTCAGGCGATGCTTACGATCAAGCACTTCCCTTTCAAACAACCATTTCCTTTTTGGGGTATTTGATTGTCCAGTCCTAGCCGAAGCGGTGCCTTCGATTCTGATGTCGATCAGCGAGTCGAAAAATTCACCGAGAGTATTAGTTTCGATCAACGCCTTTATAAACACGATATCGATGGAAGTATCGCCCATGCCAGAATGCTGGCCGATCAACAAATCCTGACCGCCGAAGAATGTAACGCGATTGAAACCAATCTTAACGAGATTCGAGCGGAAATTGAGAACGGCTCTTTCCCGTTTCGAATGGAACTGGAAGACATTCATATGAATATCGAACAGGCTTTGATCGATCGAATCGGAGATACCGGCCGTAAACTCCACACCGGCAGAAGTCGGAACGATCAAGTTTCAACCGACCTGCGGCTCTGGATCCGAGAATCGATCGACCAATTGGACGGACTTTTAAAAAACGTCCAAAAAGCCTTTTTGTCCCGTTGCGAAAAAGACGAAGCGGTTATCATCCCTGCCTACACGCATCTACAACGTGCCCAACCGGTTTTGGTTTGCCATGTTTGGTTGGCATATTGCGAAAAATTTCAACGTGACAGAGACCGGTTGGCCGATTGCCGAAAACGGGTGAATCAGTGCAGTCTTGGCACTGCGGCTTTGGCTGGGACCAGTTTGGCAATCGATCGGGAAAATACCGCGCAAAGACTCGGGTTCGAAGGAATCGTGGCCAACAGTATCGACTCATCGAGCGATCGAGACTACGTCCTCGAGACCGCGTTTTGTCTGGCAAACATCGCGATTCACTTGAGTACCTGGGCTGAAGAGTGGATCCTTTGGGCGACGTCGGAATTCAGCTTTATTCGATTGCCGCATCCTTTTTGCACCGGTTCTTCGATAATGCCGCAAAAAATCAACCCGGACGTTTTGGAATTGACGCGAGGAAAATCGGCCCGAGTGATCGGAAATCTGCAAACCTTGTTGGTGCTGACCAAGGGCCTCCCTTTGGCTTACAACCGCGATTTGCAGGAGGACAAGCCCGCGTTGTTTGATGCGGTCGACACGATTACCGCTTGCCTGGAACTTGCCGAACCGATCATTGCTGATTCTGAACTGAATCGGGACTCGATCGAATCCCGCCTCGACCGAGGTTTTCTGGATGCCACCACATTGATGGAGTATTTGATCAAGCAGGGAATGCCCCAACGGAAAGCCCACCATTTGATTGGTCAAGTGGTTCGGTTGGCAGCGGAAAAATCCGTAACCTTAAGCGATCTTTCTTTAGAAGAATTTCAAACTTACGAAGCTTCCCTAAACAGTTCAGTTTATGATGTATTGGGGGTAGAGAAGGCGGTTCAAGCTTTTCAAAGTTTCGGATCGACATCCCCCAAAAGAGTGGAGGAACAGATCGCAGTTTGGAAATCACGGCTGGATTAAAGACGTGGCAATATCCTCAAGCCGCATTTTAATTACAATCGGCAGGATTGCTCCAGACCTGTCGAAACCTGAACGCGAAAGCCGATCAACAACTGTCATGTCAAAATACACCGCGAGTTTGATTTTGCATCGCATTTTTGACCATCCGAAATCCATTCTAAAGACGCTGTTATTAACAGTCGCGATGTTCGCGGTTGCACTGGGGACATCCTCTATTCATGGTCAGGAAAACACCGAAGTTCTTCGGTTGACTCCGTTGGATGAACTTGATTCGACCAAGCGACTGATCTTGTCAACTGTCCGGAGTTCGGATCCTAAGACCGGCGAAGCGTTGTTACAAGCAATCGAAGTTGCACTGGATTTAGATGTTTACAACGATGCCCGTTTTTATATTCGCAAACTCGACCAATTACCGCTGGATCAAAACCAGCTGTTCGCTCTTTATCAAAAAGTGGGTTCCAGTTTCTTTTTTCGAATTCACCGAGTATTGGAAGTTCAGCCCGAAGGACAACCGGTCGCCAAGAAATTTCTTTCTGCGGCGCGGGCAATCGCGGTTTCGCCCAATCGCATCGACTCTCTTATTAGGCAATTGAATTCTCGCGATCCGCTGGGACGGTCGCAGGCGTTTCGGTATCTAAATCAACTAGGCGAACCGGCCGTTGCAGGTTTGCTAAATACTTTTACCGACGATGATAAAATCGACCTGTTCCCCGGCATTCGAGCGGCGCTCAACAACATTGGCGATCAGGCTCAAGGCCCCATGCTGGGAGGAACGCGTGCGGGTGATTTACAGGTGCGTGTCGAATCGATCCGGGCGTTGGCCCATGTCAATTCTTCTGAAGCCATGGATGAATTGAGTTGGGCTTATCTATCTCCAAAGGCACCTCGATACACCCGTAAAATTGCCAGCCAATACTTGGGTGGATTCAGCGGCGACGTCGATGTCGAAGCGGTTAAAAAGCGGCTTTACAGGCGGGCATTCGAATTGTTGGGAGGTAAAACTAGCTTGCCTAATTCTGTTCTGGGAAGCGTGACGTTGTGGCGCTGGGATGCGGCTCAAAAGAAACTTGTCCCGGCCAAGCTGGATGTTGAAACGGCACTTCGAATCGTCGCTTCTCGACGAGCTTCTGATCTTTATGAGATCGAACCTGAAAATCCAAAATACAAAGAGCTTTACGTTCTGGCTCAACTCGAAGCGGCCAAACGAGCCGTCGGCGCCTCGAAGCAGGTTGCAACCGAAAGCATGGTTCGGCGTCTGGGATTGACGAAACAGGTACTGATTCAATATCTGCAAAGGGCGATGGAGTTGGACTTGATTCCCGCGGCTGTCGCCTGCTGTGAGATCATCGGACAGATTGGCGACGAAAGTATTTTGGTTGCCGGTGACCAAGGTCATTCCGTTTTGATTGACGCGATTATGACTGGAGATCGTTATTTGCAACACGCAGCATTTCAGGCGATCACAAAACTGGATCCAAAAACGGATTTTGCTGGCAGCAGTTACATCATGTCGCTGGCGATTTATCTGGCCCAAAGTGAGAATTTGCCCGCCGGGTTGGTCGGTCATCGTAACCCGGCTGTGGCTCAGTCTTACGCTGCCAATTTTGTCTCCGCTGGACTGGTCGGCAAATCGTCGGTTAGCAGCAAAGACTTCTTCGAAGAAGCAGTTGCCGATCCGGATATCGAAGTCCTCGTTTTGACCGATACCCTCAATTGGCCCGACTATGTCGAGTTGATCCATCAACTTCGAAGTGACTGGCGAACCAAACGGCTTCCGATCGCGTTGTTGTTAAAAGACGAAAGACAGAGTCGACGAATTCAGATGCGGATTGGAGACGATCCTCGCTACATTGCGATTCCGTTTTTTATCGACGCCCCTAACGTCGCAGCTCATGTTAGACAGTTGCGAGCATTCACGGGGCCGTGGCGAATTTCGAACTACGATCGACGGCGACACGCCGCCGATGCATTAAGGTGGCTGGCCAAAATTGCATCGGATCGAGATTCCTACGCGTTTTATAATTTGGGATCTTACGAATCCAAGTTGACACGATTGATGTACGTGCCCGGTTTTGCGGATGACGCAAGCCAGATTCTTTCTCGACTTGGCACTCCAATGTCGCAGCGTGAATTGCTCAATTTTGCCAGCCAAAGTGCCAATCCGGTCGCCGAACGGAAAACAGCCGTCAGTGCGTTTGTCGAATCGATCTCCAAAGGTGGGACGCTGCTTTTGACCAGTAGCGAAATTCGACAACAGTACGATCGCTATAATGCCAGTGAGCAGGAGCCCAAAGAGAGCCAGCAGATTTTGGGTTCCATCCTGGATGCCATCGAAGCACGGATTCGGGAATCGAACTAACTCAGCTCAACCCAACCCGTAGATTGGGCTTTGTTGGCGTGTTGTCATGAAGCCGTGGTGGTGCTTGCCGAACCGCAATGTTTTTTTGTTGATTGAATGCGGCCATAAAAAAAGGACGCCGCAGTGGGCATCCTTTAGGTGCTTTGTCGAATCCGGGATTCGGTATCTGATAAAAACAGATTTTTTTGATCGGCGTTTATTCGCCCGACATCGAGTTCACTTTTTCCATCAAAGACTCAACGACTGGTTTGAGTTTGGCCAGTAAGCTGTCGTCTGAAATTCCTTCCATGGCTTTAGCAATCGCTTCTTTGAATTTGTTGACCGCTGCCATGACTGCGGTTTTCGCGGGTCCCGGAAGTTTATCAATTCCCAGATCGCCAAACGAACTGGTCAACCCTGAAATTTTCGAAGTCAATCCATCGACATTCTCGGCTGTGACGTCTTGGAATCCGGTTTTGATGCCGTCAAGCTTTTCCTGCAGGCCTTTCATGTCAAAACTGCTGAAATCGACGTTTGCCATTTCGCCGACTTTGTCTTTCACGCCATCGGTCATTTCGCCAGCTTTATCTTTCATGCCGTCGGCCGCTTTTTTGGCTTCTTCACAACCTGTCATTGCGACAACCACCATTAAGCCTAGACTGAATAAACTAAGTTTTAAAATCTGTTTCATCTTTTGCTCTCTAAAATTTTGCATAAGTGATGGACATTAAGACCATCGAAAGTCGTTTTAATTATGACACTTTTTTTGATAGTTGAAAGGGCCACTCGTATTGCAGTCAATCGCCGTTTGATTATCTAACCTATCCTGACGTAGGCACCTTTGCCAAAAGGTGCTCCAGACTTGACCAGGTAACGTACCAAATAGCAAAGATCCCTATCGCCAGTAATGGAGAAGTAGACCATTTTTTAGGCTATCGATGTCCCGCTTGCCGAGCGGGAACTGGGCGAGTCAAAGCGATTGCACATAGAGAGCAAAAGTCAGATAGACGGCTAAATTACCGGTTGTTCAGTTGTCCAAAACTGATCGCTGTGGCATTGTCCGAAAAGCACCTTTTGGCAAAGGTGCCTACGTTAGTACGTCCCGCTTGCCGAGCGGGAACTGGACGCTCTTACAGATTTTTTTTACCGATCGTTCGCACGACTACGGTGTATCGGGGACTTTCAGCCGCCCGTCGTGGCTGCCGGGAGCGAAATTGCTAGTGTAGCTTGGTAAGCCAGACTCTTTTTTGTTCCAAGCGATTTCGACACGACCGTCTCCGAGAACAATATTCTGCAGCTTGATTCTCAGGGCATTCAGGATGGGGCGATAGCGAGGATCAAAAGCAACGTTTTTTATTTCGTTAGGGTCCTCACGAAGGTCGTACAATGTCGGTTCGATATCTAAAAGTGTCGCATTAACGGCCCACTGAAAGTCTTTGCCAACGTTCTTTTCCGTAATTGTGTGACTTGAACGTGGGCGGATTTTCATTGCAAACTTGTAATGTTGGGTGCGAATGACCGCTCGGGGACCGATCACCCATGTCGGTTCTGCAATCACGTAGTCACGCGGTCGAAGTTCTCCGGATGCTGTTTTACCTAGGTCACGACCGTCAAGATATTCGTAATCGGAAACGGATATATCGACGTCGGCGGCCGATAAAAACGTGGGTGCAATATCGACGAATTCGGTGAAGTCCTCGACAATTTTGCCAGGTGGAAACGTGGTTTTATCCGACGAAACGACGATGATTGGATTGCGCAAATCGATGTCGTAGTGCGAAAACTTGCTAACCATGCCATGTTCGTTGAGCCGCCAACCATGGTCGCCGCATACGTATAAAATCAGCCAGGGTCGGTTGTGCCGATTCGAGAATTCAATGAAGCCATCAACTGCTTTGCCGACCAAAGAATCCCCATAAGCACAGTAGGCGAAATAGTCAGCGATCATTTGATGCTTCTCAGCCCTTGTGAAGTGATCTGATTGAGAGTTGCCAAACAACCGTTTGAGTTGTGGTGAGAATGAAGCGAACTCTTCGTCGTTAAGCTTAGGGATTTTGTAGGTCAGTCCTCGAAACTTTTCGCGAAATTCGGCAGGCGGCATCACGGGGGTGTGAGGAAAATCGAAACCGACATAGGCAAACAGAGGCTGGTTGGTTGAAGGCCCTTTTTGAGGTCGCCCTAACCGATCAGTATAGCTCGAATCGGCGTTTGCAAGATGATCAAGAAGCGCCGATGTGAAGCTCCCGTCACGGGTTTTTTCACCCGACTGAGGATTGAGTCCGGCAAGGATACTCCCGTTCGATTTGGACTCGTCGCCCGGCATATAGTGCCGTAGCAATCCTAGCTTTCGCTGGATTTCATTGCGATTGTTCGATCTCGAATCGGTGAATTCCGGCCAATGAAGTTTTTCACCATTGGCGAAGTAAAATGTTTCGTCCTTGGGACCCGGTTTTCCGCCAACCCACTTCGTTTCCTTGTTCCAGTCAGTCAGTCCCTTGGCTGCATATTCTTTCCGATAGCCAAGGTGTGTCTGGTATAGCGGTGGCTCGGTGCCCCCTCTCTGGTTCGAAAAGTGTTGAGCCCGGATACCGAGCTTACCAATCGAAAGGGTTTGATAGCCCGCACGATCTCGAAGAATTTCCGGCACCATCGGACGCCAATGAGATTGTTTTACCGGATTGTAATATTCGAATCCGTAGACCCCGGTGCGGTGCGAGTATCGACCTGTGTGCATCAGAGTTCTCGACGGAGCACAACCAGGATTCTGGTTAAACGTATTGATAAAAGTCGTCCCCATACGAGCCAGCCGATCGACATTGGGCGACATGACATTGCCAAGAGGGCTATCGGAATTCCCGAAGCGAGCTCGATTAAATGCCTCAATCGAATCGATGCGTTGATCGTCAGTGACAATCCAAAGAATATTGGGGCGTTCGGCGGCAGCTGTCACGCTGACCAGAACTAAAAAAGCGGTTGTTAGCAATGGAGTTTTCAATGTCATTCTGGTTTTTGGTAAAAGAACTGTGTCAATTTTTATGGAATGCACTATCGAACAATTGATTCTTCGCGACCGAGACAAATACGCTACTGTGAACTATTGTGATGGCTTACTTTAACCCATTCGATTTAGACACGGCCCTGTTTTTAACATCGAATGCGCCAAAATCAACTCCGTTTCAGTTCGTCATGGATCCAGGCAGCCCGATGGTTGAGCCGGTGTCGGATATCTGATTTTTCCATCGTTGTCAGAAACGCATGGGTTCTTCCCCTTTTCAGTAGTCGATCCTGTTTCGCATTCAACGCGGCCATAAACGCAAACTTAATTTCATCTGCGTCAGCAACTACGCGACCGCCGGTACGAATCGCATGGACGAAATACGATTCCAAATTTCGGAGGCTGCGATCATCTGGGTTTTGGGGCACCAGGATTTGGAGGTGATCGCGTGAACTGGAATAAACGGGCTGGTGGCACGAAATACGGAATCCTCTCCAAAATCCGTCGCGAAAGACACGCAAATATTTGGACTCGCTGGTTTCCGAGCAGTCCGACTGAAAATCAAACCCGTTACGAACGGCTTCGGCGATGCCTAGTTCCAATAGATAACCGGTCATGTCTCTCATAGACGATAGACCGCACTTTCAAATCTGGATCCAACAAACATTCGATTTACGGAACGAATGATGGCTTGCAATCAAGCCAAGGCGACGATTAGGCAACGTTTTCGAATTTGCCAAATACCATCCGGCCTGCCGAAGTTTGCAGCATGCTGGTTACGGTGATATGAACATCGGCACCGATGTGCCCTCGTCCACCTTCGACCACGATCATCGTCCCATCGTCGAGATAACCAACGCCTTGATCCGAACCTTCGCCTGCTTTAACGATTCGAATCCGAACGGCTTCCCCGGGCAGAAAAACAGGTTTCAGAGAGTTGGCAATTTCGTTCAGGTTAATTACAGGAACGTTTTGAAGTTTGGCCACTTTATTCAGATTGAAATCACCGGTGACCACTTTCCCTTCCAGATGTTTGGCCAATAGCAGCAGTTTCATATCGACCGGTTGGCCTTGCATTTCAGGTAATTCACGGTCGTAAACTTTGAAGTCAATGTCGGGGTTATTTCGTAATTTATCCAGAACGTCGAGCCCCCGACGACCTCGAGCACGTCGCATTTTGTCACTGCTGTCAGCAATCCCCTGTAGTTCGGATAACACGAATCGGGGCATGACAAGCTGATTGTCAATAATGCCAGTTTCGATGATGTCAGCAATTCGACCATCGATGACGACGCTGGTATCCAGTAGATAGGGCATCGCCCCTTTGACGTCTTTGCTGAATTCGACGTAGGGGATTACGAACCGAAAATCATCCTTGGTTTGCCACAGCAAGCTGACACATGAATAACAAAGGACGACTCCAAAAAATGAGACGGCCGCAGCACGAATGCTTCCGGCTGTGATTTCGTATTCCCCGAAAGGAACTAATCGCGAATCAAGTGTTCCGATCAAGGGCGTCACAGCCAGGTTGACGATATAGGTCAAAAACAATCCAACCAGCAATCCAAAATAGACGCTGGAAATCATGTCGATCCGTTTCGATTTGATAAAAATATCCAGAATCAAAACGCCGACCGAACCTAAAAGAAAACAGACAAAAGTCGCCGTTCGAATCCAGCCAACGGTGCCGGGTCCCGCTTCCATGATCCTCTGGACTTCCATGGACGAACTGATCGATAGCCCCAGTCCAATTGCAATCAGCAGAAAGCATCCGCGAAGTATTGATAAAGCCATTATGAAATAAACTCGTGGTTAAAGGTGTGGCAACGGCTTGGAAATAATCAGGGCATTGCCGAACAATCGAATTCGGTTGGAAAAAATGAAGCAACCGATTTCGAAATCGCTTGGCTACGAATGTGCAAGCGATCAAATAAACGCCATCCATGTCATTTTAGAATCGTAAGATTTGAAAGCATAGCCAATTGTCGGTTTTGCGTTTCATTTCCACGGTTTGTCAAACCACACTTGTCCACGGCTGGTGCCTCGTGTTACAGATTTGCGAACAGGATCGATTACGCCGATTGGCTTCCCCAAGCGTTGTTTGTTACCCAGCGTTGGCCTTGTAGATATCTTCAAA
>JBCCSJ010000118.1:0-15206 GCA_039200505.1 Planctomycetota bacterium
ACTGACCTTCTCGCAGCACCATACCCTCCTCGATTACGATCGAGGATTCTCGCTTTCGAGAGTCGTTGGCATAGACCACTGTCCCTTCCATCGGTGCGGTGATTTTGCATTTTTCAACTTGGTTGGCGTAAAAATTCTCGCGCTGCTGGCTTAACTCTAATGTGTACTTATCCGCTTCAAGAGCCGCTTCGAGCTGGCGGATTTCCGCCTTCAATTCAGAAATGATGCGTGGCTGAGAGAACTTTTCGTAGATCCGCAAATCCTCTTCTGCCAGCCTTAAATTTTCACCAGCCGTTTTGGCTCGGAACTGATCCGCCTGAAGTTGAGTTTGCGTCACGTACCCTTTACGATTCAAAGTTGCACTGTGACGGGCAACTTCGGCAGCTCTTTTTTCATTTTCACGGGCGTCGGTAATCGCAGCGACGAGTTGGGCTTTTTCCTGGGAGAACATTCCATCTTCGAACTCTTTCAGTTTTCGGATGGCGGCATCGAGTTTTGATTCGGATTGAATCATGATGGCTTTGTCGCGAGCTGTTCGAACTTTTCGTTCGACCCACTCTTCTCGCAATTGGGCGTCGTCGAGTTGGCCAAGAAAATCTCCTTTACGAACCCGGGTCCCTTCGGGCACCAAATCCAAAAGCGTCGTGCCACTGCGTCCGGGAGCGCGAACTTCGCATCGAATTTCAACGTTACTGGAACTTTCTATGTCGCCGACTTCGTTCACAGAAGAAACGAATTCGCCTTCGAAGACCTCATACAGAAGGGCGTTATCTTCCAGAATAGAACCGCCAGAAACTCCGCCCCCCCCAAACCAGACCGATCCAACGGCGACTGTTGTAAATAGCAAACCTGCCATCAAAATGGACAACTTGATAAATCCGTCTCGTCGATACATTGCGTTGATTCGTCAAAAAACCAGAAAAAATCCGCCCCGAAGCATTAGGCAGAACCGTAGATAAGGATGCTCCAGCAACCTTGTTTATCGGAATTCTACCCATCCTATGTTGGATGAAAAGACAATTTCGCTACCTCGTCCTATCCTAATCAGAGTTTCGGGTATTTGCTGATCCGTTCGTTAACTGGTTCGCACCGAATGGGAATGTAGCGACTCAATGGTTCGTTTTCACCGCATTCGAGTAGAATTCCAAGCCGATTCTTGGTCAGTGGCCCGATTTGAACTGGCCTGTTTCTGAGGTTTGAGCCCGCTGGTGTAATGCAGGTCGGGGGATCCTTCTTCGGGCGAAGTCCATTATTGAGTTTAGAAAGGGACTTCGGGCGTAGTCCACTAGCATGCTTTGAAATCGGACTTCGGGCGAAGTCAAATCCAAAGGACCTACACCGGTCGTGTGAATACGCCCCTTAGCCGCAGGCCGCTAGGCCCGGTTATTTGTTTAGCAGTAAACGATATTCAAAAACCGGAGCTAACGCTCAATCGGCTAATCATTACAGGTGGTGGAGTCGTGTTCGGATCTGGGGGTTCCCCCGCCGGGTGTTTTGACGGAGGCTTAGGTTGATTGGGCGATTGATCAACAGCTGATTTTTTCTGACCAGATTTTTCTTTTTTACCCCCTTTCTTATCCCCCTCTGGCTTGCCAGCAGCTTTCTTCTTCGTATCTTCTTTCTGATCCGATTTTTTCTTGGCGGGAGGCTCGATAATCTTCATCTTTAATGCTCCCACGATTTCCAGATCTGGCTTCGCCTTTTTCAATTGATCCATTCCCACCGGAGTCACTTTTGATTTCCAAACATAGAGCTTCTTTAAAGAAGGCAGCTTTTCCAACTGCTGAATTCCCTGATCGGTGACTTGCGTATCGTATAGATTCAGATACTCGAGTTGCTTCATATTCAAAAGGTGCTTCAATCCTTCATCACCAATTTTCGTTTTCTCAAGATGCAATTTAGTCAACGGTAACGAAGCAATTGCCCCTAGTCCCTCGTCAGTAATCTCGGTATTGGCAAGGTTCAGCCAAATCACGTTTTTGAGTCTTCCCAGTTCCGCGATCTCTTTATCACCAACCTGTTTACCCGCCAATGCAAAATTGACTTCTTGATTTTCATCGGCCGCAGAAATCCTGAAAATTCTTCCACCCACAGATTCGATTTTCTGAATCAAACCTTGTAAATCTGTATTCTCAGTCGGCGTTTCCTGCCCCACTCCCTTGCTGACTAATACGGTGGCAAGCACGATTAAGGTCCAAAAATATCGATTCATAGACTCGACTCCGGCAAATGTAACGTTATGAATATAGATTAGAGTTAAAATGCCAAACTTTCATTTCTGCCCGCCGAACTTTGTTATTTTGCTGACGCGGTCACTTTGTTTCTGGCATTTGCCAAGCCAAAACCAACCTGAATTCCATCGAAGCAGTCAAGTTACTGACTCGCCAAGGCTGCGTCTTCGGCATACGGATTTTGAATTCGTGGCATCCACCGGCAAAGGAGGATTCCAAGGAAGTATAGGATGGTCAATGGCACGGCAAGCAGCAACATACTTATCGGATCGGCTGGGGTCAAAAACATGGCCAGCACAAAAATGATCATCACGGCAATTCGCCATTTGCCCAAGTAATCTTCGACTGAAAACAATCCGATTCGGTGCATGAACAGCATTACGAGCGGAAGCTGAAATGCTATCCCAAAACCAAGCGGCAAAAACATCACAAAGCTTAACCAGTCATTGATTCGCATTTCCGGCGAGATTCCCATTGCCTGGTTAAATGAAAACAAGAATCCCAACACAGGTTGGAAAACGAAAAAGAATGCCAGCAAAACTCCCGCGACAAACAAAGCGATGCTGATAGGCAAAAACACATGAATGTATTTTTTTTCGTGCGGATAAAGCCCTGCGGCGACGAATGACCAAAGCTGATAAAAAATCCAGGGACCGGCCACGACTAGCCCAGTAAAAATCCCTGCCTTTAACCAAACCATAAATGTTTCGGTTACCCCGAGGGACTGAGGTTCAAAATCCGATTTTTCCCAGATCTCAATCGGCATCAAATCAACTCGCACCGGCGACATTTGATCCGGAAACAGGTCGGTGATTAACGCTCGGTTGAGTCGACGGTTCAGCGTTGGTTCGGGAGACTTCGCGATCTTTTCTTTAAGCTTTGCTAACGGCTTTGGTTCAGCAGGTCCGGTCAGCAACTCCATGAACCCTTGATCGGTTTCGGTCAACTGATCGTTAAAAGATTCGCCGTCGCTTAAATCAGAAAGCTTCGATAACCGATTGAAAATCGCCTTTACCGTGGCCACAGCAGCAGCATTGGTTTCCGAAGCCGCCGCTATCCGTCGAATTGAATCTTGTTCCGAGGGTGTAAGCCGGCTGAAAACGTAATTTAATCTTTCGACTTCCGGATCGTTAGCATTAGGATTTTCTAAACGCTGACATAGGATGGAAATCTGGTCCTGAATAAAATGCTGGCTTCGAAAGCCGTAAGGGTCGAGGTCGAGATTTTCTCCGAAATTCGGAATCACACTTTGCAAAACGACGATTAATTGGCCCGGATCAACGTAGGCCTGACCGGGCAGCAACCTTTCTTCTTTCATCCAGGATTGATACTCTGGCGGAACAAATCCATTTTTATCGATCAGGCGGATTTCAGCCCGATGGTCGTAATACTGGTTGATCGCATCGACCAACGGCTGATTTAAAATCTGAATCACATCGGAAGCGAACAGGAAACCGATGATGATCGCCGGAATCAGCCCGAACATCGCTCTTACCAGAACCTTCCGAAGTTCTTCCAAATGCTCCCCGAATGACATTCGACTGGAGTCAAACAGATCTTCGCTGGGTTGGCGGGAATTCATAATCAATCAAAATAAACGGAGCTGGTAGGGAATTCCCTTGGCATGCAACGACCGGCCCCTCGATGGCCGATCTTTTGGATACTAACATGAGGCACACTAGCCAACAATCTTTGTTTGGGCCCTCAGTAGAACAAGATGAATATCGAATCGGTTTTTGTTACCCCGATTTCAGATTTGTGAAGCCTAAAAACGGTCTAAGCGATGTATCCACTACGATTTGAACCAATTTTTCGACGTTACATTTGGGGCGGTCAGCGTCTCGGAACTGTTCTTAACAAACCGATCGGTTCTGAGAAAGCAGCGGAGAGCTGGGAAATTGTCGATCATCAGGACGACCAGAGTATCGTTCAATTCGGTCCTTTAAAGGGCAAATCCCTACGACAACTTGTCTCCGAAAATGGAATTGATCTGCTCAACGAAAAGCTTTTTCGCCAGATCACGTCCGAATCAATCCCAGCCCACTTGAGATCGAGATTCCCACTGCTGTTTAAGTTTCTCGACGCCAATCGAAATCTTTCGGTTCAAGTCCACCCCGACGACGAAATGGGCGCAACCCTCTCAACCCCCGATCTGGGAAAAACAGAAGCTTGGTATGTGATGCATGCCGATCCGGGATCACAAATTTTTGCAGGCTTAAAGCAGGGAACCACTCGGGAAGATTTTGCCGATGCCGTTCAAAAAGGTCATTCCGAAGAATTGCTACACAGTTTTGAGCCTAAAAAAGGAGACTGCGTTTTCGTAGAAGCAGGTACCATGCATGCGATCGGCGAAGGCTTGTTAGTCGCTGAAATTCAACAGGCCAGCAATACCACTTTTCGGGTCTACGACTGGGGTCGTGTGGGTGACGATGGCCAACCTCGCGAACTACACATCGAACAAGCCTTGAAAGCTACTGATTTTAATCGCGGTCCCGTTACTGCCGAAAATCCTTCTGCCGCGTCAAAAGATGGTTGGCAGACACTGGTTGATTGCGAAAAGTTTAGGATGCTGCGTGGCAAGATAACCGAAGAGGATTATTTCGGTGGAGACGGCAGGTTTCGAATTCTGGCAGTTACCGAGGGCGAGCTGATGTTGGAAGGTGATCCATCCGGTCAACCATTGGTCTTCGGGCAAACGACGCTGATCCCCGCATGCCTTGCACCGGTCAAGCTCACTCCCTTGTCAGAAAATTCGGAAGTTCTCGAAATCCTGATCCCCTGATCTGTTTAGCCTGTTGACTCATTGGGGGCCTTTCATGCTGATGGTTGCTAGCAAAATTTGAGGTCGATTGGGAAGCTTCGTGTTGCATGAACCCGAGACGCTTGCTTTTCAACTTCTGATTTCTTCGAACTTGTGGAATTGAAGTTGATCTTGCTGGCTTTTGCCAATTCCGGGAAACTCCCGCCGGTTCCTGGAGCATTTATGCGTGGTTTGATTCAATCTGTTTTAGTGATGGGCGTTTTGGCATTCTTGCTGATTCATGCGGGTTGCCGCGCGTTGCGTTACGACGACCAGTACGCCAATTTACAAGGTCATCCTCCGGTCGAAAATCCGCTGGTAGCTCCGCTGATGGATCGCCAAACGTTGATGGAACAGATCAGTGACGAAGTCGATAACTATTTTCGCATTTCCAGAGAGGAACGGATTCGTGTCGAAGGAGGCATCCTGTCGGAAGGCTGGATCGAAACGCATCCACGAATCGGTTCCACCCTGCTTGAACCATGGCATGAGGATTCAACTTCTGGATTTGAGCGAATTCATGCGACGCTTCAAACGGTTCGACGCACTGCCAAAGTTCGCATCATTCCTGTCGAGAATGCCTTTCAAATCGATTTAAAAGTATTTAAAGAACTAGAGGATCTAAACCAACCAGCCGGTGCAGCAATTGGGGGTCGCCCCTTCCGCCATGACAGTGCTCTTGATATTGATCGAGAAAATCAGAACTTCCTGAATTTAAATCCTGGGTGGATTCCAATGGGACGTGATTTCTCATTGGAACAACTGATGCTTCGTAATATCCGCCAGCGGCTCGTTAAAGCATGTGAATCAGACGACCCGATCATCTTCAATTAATCGAATCGCTCGTTAGACCAGAATTCCTCGTCGTCGCAGTTGACTGAGAACCCAAACCGATCCGATACGTTTGGCATATACTTTTCCAGTATCCCGTTTAGACTGACGGATCCTTGGTTCACTTCGAAGAGTTTCAAACATGGCCGCTCGTAAAAAAACTTCCGCTCGAACAAATAATTCGAGAAAAGAAAGACGAACTTCTGGATCGGAAGCCAATTCGACAACGGGTCGCCGAGGCAAGAAAAAGACGACGTCCAATCGTTCTCAGTTCGGTAAAAAATCAGCGGCCAAAAAAAGCGGAACCAAGAAATCATCTTCTAATCGGACCAGAAAACCGGTTGCTGGCCGGACTCGAAAATCGCCATCCAATGACCCACGGCAACGACTGCAACGCATTATGGCTTCCGCGGGTATCGCAAGTCGGCGTGAATGCGAAACAATCATCGAAGAGGGGCGGGTCGAAGTGGATGGCCAAGTCGTCACGCAGCCTGGAACAAAGGTCGATCCCGCGACGCAGGAAATTCTTGTCGATGCTCAGAAACTGGTCTTTAAAACCCCGCAATACTTTATTTTAAACAAACCACCGGGCGTGCTTTCGACCAGCAAAGACCCTTCTGGCCGTCCACGTGTTATTGACTTAATCAAAACCAATCAAAGGGTTTACAACGTAGGGCGACTCGACAAAGCAAGTGAAGGACTAATCCTGGTCACCAACGACGGAGAGTTGGCGAATCGACTGACTCATCCTCGATATGGTGTTGAAAAGAAATACCACGTTCAAGTCGCGGGGATACCGGCCCCCCGTGACCTTCGCAAATTAGAACAAGGAGTCCGACTTGCCGAAGGCATCGCAAAAGCAACTCGCGTCAAGTTCTTAAAAAAGGCCAAGAACGGATGCTGGTTGGAAATGGTTCTTGCCGAAGGAAGAAATCGAGAGATCCGCCGAATGCTGGCAATTCTGGGTCACAAGGTCAGGACACTCAAACGTGTGGCAATCGGTGTGTTAAAGATGGGCGACCTGCCGCTAGGTGCCCATCGGCCGCTGACCAAACAAGAGATTCGGTTGCTGCAAGAATCGACGTCCGGCCAGTCCATTCGGGGGAGTTCAAAGCTGGCGCAAAATAAAAAGTCGCGGAAAAAACCGGCCTCAGTGGGGAAAGAAATCCGACTATCCCGGCAACGACAAAAGAAGAAGTCCAGTCCGAAAACGAGAAAACGTTAGGGAAACAGGTCACTGTTTTTTGATCCCCAGTTAGCCGTCGAAATCGCAGGCACTCAGCTGTAGCAAAAAACGCATAGTTCGTTTTGCTACCGATGTTAAAATGTGTGTCACATCTTGGGAGTAAGAAATCAGAGCGGTTATTCCCCATTTTCCATTCTTTGTCCTTACACTCAGGTTTTCGTTGCGCCTAACGGATAGCCTCTATTCGTTCGACGTAACAAAATGGGTATTTCCGCACTTTAGATCTGGTTTTTGCAACCGATTACCAGATCTGTATTTTGCGGACTAGGGACGGCTTGACTGTTCCTTAATTCGCCAGAGTAACCTACGTCGACACTCTTGGCAAAAATGAAGCCAGCTCCCAGAGCTGGCTTTTTATTTGCAACCTGAGGTGGCTCGTCTCCCCCGAGATAAGTGTGCAAAGGAGGGAATTCGCGACGGATGAGCAAGTTTACCGCTCATAGTAGATCGCCTATCCCCAGACGAGTCTTAGTTGGTTTTGCAAGTTCATCGCGTGGAGAGCGGTACTACTTGGTCCAAAATGCTGAGACAAATTTCGATTACGAATCGACTCTCATCAAAAGAGGCAAGACTTTCTAACACTTCCCGAACCCCGGGTATCGCCCCAATCAGCCGGCTGACTTGGCAGCCTTGATGGCTCTTTGCAAGCGAGACTTATGACGTCCGGCTGCGTTTTTGTGGATCACATTTTTTGAACCGGCTTGATCCAACTTTTTGGCAGCAACGCGGTAATCCGCTTCCGCTTTTTCAACGTCGCCCGATTGAGCTGCCTGCAAAACTCTTTTCATATAAGTCTTAAATTCAGACTTGATTGCTTTATTTCGTGCTTGACGAATTTTCGTCTGACGCAGGCGTTTGGCAGCACTGGCTGTATTTGGCATGGCTTAAATTTGAGATGATTTTCGACTGGCTTTTTGATTGGTAATCGAACAATATTGCCATAAAGGTTTATCTTGTCCAGCGGTTTTTTTCCGAATTCCATCTGCGGATGGGCGAATTTACGCCAAAAATGTCGAACATCTTGCCAGAAAACAAAAAACACCTTGGGGGACAGAAGATTCTATCAACGCGGCCGCCGGGTGGATCTGGGCAAATTGAGCGGATTCTTAAAGACGCTGGAGCTGAATTGATCGCTTGCCCGGTAGTCGAAACTTGTCCCGTTGATCATTATCAACCGCTTGACGATGCCATCCGAAGCCTCCACAAATTTGACTGGGTCGTCTTCGTTAGCCGAAACGGGATTCGGTACTTGAAAAATAGGTTGGACCAACTTGAATTGGAGCTTCCGGCTTTCCCGGGCCCCAAAGTGGCCTGCATCGGACAGGGCACTGCCCAGGCTTTCAAGTCGTGGACAGGCTTGGCCCCTCAACTGATTCCGCCCCACTCCAATAGTCGATCCTTGGCTCAATCGTTGGTCGCATGTGCACATGGGCAAAAAGCGATCATCTTTCGAGCCAATCGAGGCAGCCAGGACCTCAGTCGAATTCTTCAAAAGAACCAGCTCGAATTTCAAGAAGTTGTCTGCTACTTGAGCCGAGACAGGGAAATCGTGCCGGCAGAAATCAAGGAGCTTTTGGAAAAGGGTGCGATAAATTGGACTACGGTCACCAGTTCCGCCATCGCTAGGTCTGCGGTTCATCTATTCGGCCCGCTGCTCAAAAAAACGAGGCTAGCAAGCCTGAGTGATTCGATCTCACGTGCACTGATCGATCTGGGTTATCCGCCGCAGTTACAAGCTTCGACTCCAAACCTGAAAACCATGTACGAAGAAATGATCTCCTTCGAAAATTACCATTAGATTACCGGAGCTTTTGAGGCGCAGCTGATGCCGTATCAGCCTATCTGGGTTTTTGACGATAAGAAAATGACAAACTCCATTTTGACTACTTTTGAAAGATGGGAAGGTAGCCAAAATCCATCTGCATCACAATCAAATTGACAGACGTTGCATAGACAGCCCCTACGCTCGACTCTTCCCAGAAACCTTGGGCGGTTTGTGAGTCGGCAAGCCGTTGGTTTAATCTGTTACGATAAGGTTGCCATAATTCGTCTGGCTGACGATAAACCACTTGGGTGTAATAAAGATAAGCGTAATGCCAGTGGCCGTATTCGTCAGCTTCGATCCGATGCAGTCTTTTCTTGCAATACGCCCACATCAAATCAACGACCTTTCCTTCGTATTCTCCTGCGTTATAAAGTGCCGCAAGTGCCGCCGCTGTTATCGCCGGTCGAGACGAACCGATCGTCGTGGTGCTGTACGAGATTCCGCCATCTGAATTTTGACACCGATAGATGTATTTTTTTGCATCTTCGATTGCTTTTTGGGGAACGACGATTCCGGCATTTCGACATCCTCTCAATCCTTGAACTTGGGTGATTGTGGTGGAGCCTTCGTCGAAGTCACTTTCTTTTCCACTCACGTACCCCCACCCTCCGGCCTTGGTTTGGGCACTCACGCTAAATCCAACGGCTCGATCCAAAACCTCAATCAATTCGGTTCGGCGATCGATGTCCTCTTCTTCTCCAAGCACCTGCGAAAGAAACAACATCGCGAATCCGTGACCATAGGTGTATCTTTGGTCTCGCCGAGGATCACCAATCAAACCGTTTTTTCGGCTCTTTGAGATCAAAAAATCGACTGCATTACGAATCGATTGCGCATGCGGTCCTTGCGTCGTTGTTGATCCTGAACAAGTCAATGCCATTGCAGCCAATGCGGACACGGCGACTGGATAACTTTTATGATCCCAACCGCCCAGCCGATTTTGGCGAGACTTAAGCCAGTCCAGTCCGCGATCGATCGACTTTTGCCACCGGTCCTCCCATCGCAGTTGAGCCGCCGCCCCGCTCCACCTGGAAGCCGCTGGAAAACCTCTCGGCCGCACGGAACCACTTAAAAATAGAGGAGGCAATGCTGAGCAGACCGCTTCGATCATCCACTTTCGCCTTGAAACGGTGTGGCTCAAACTAAGGTCCTCTCGAGTGAAGTTTATAATGGGACGATCAAAGCACTTCAATTTCGGTCTGACGTGAGCTTTCGCCAAGTCTATTTTTAGTGCCAAGCGTGGTTTACCCGAACACGCATTCTCCCTTCCAATTTTAAAGCAAAGCCAACGAATCTGAAAATGTCGAAAACGAATCCACCTATCGCCTATGACGCGTACGAAATTTTGGCCGATCACTATGCCGAAAAGATTGACACCAAACCTCACAATGCGTTCCTTGACCGGCCGGCGGTCATCTCGCTATTCCCTGAATTGAATTCAGATTCAAAGGTCTTGGATTTAGGGTGTGGCCCAGGTGCCTACACGCAAGAATTGGCTCGTCGAGGTGCATCGGTGGTAGCTTGTGACATCAGCGAAAAGATGCTGGGACACGCTCGCAATCGACTGCAGGAATTTATTGACAAGGACATGGTCGAGCTGTTGTGCATCGATCTGAGTCAGCCGCTAGACATGTTCTCCGGCGACATTTTTGACTACGTCAATGCTCCACTTTGTCTTGATTATATTTCTGATTGGGTTTCTTTGTTTGGTGAGGTTTTTCGAGTCCTTAAGCCTGGGGGCCGATTTGTGTTCTCGTGCGGCCATCCTTTTTTTGATGCCGATTACTTTCAAACCGAAAACTATTTTTCAGTGGAACCGGTCAAGGCATTGTGGACCGGGTTTGGAGTCGAAGTGACCGTGCCGTCATTCCGGAGGTCGTTGGAAGAAGTTCTCATGCCGACGATCGTTTCGGGGCTTCAGATCGAACATGTGCTCGAGCCGCGACCGACCGAAGAATTCAAGCAAATCGATCCAGTCCGTTACCAAAAATTAATGCACCGACCCTGTTTTATTTGCGTCCGATGCCTCAAACCCTGAATTTGGTCAGTGGACTGAAAATTGCAAAGATGCCGATTTCGCTAAACTTGCTCTCGAAAGGTAAACCAACTCATGACCGCCAGAATTGCCGATGAGACCATAAATACAATGTCGGTCACCATGTCGGCGTATTTAAAGGGTGCCAGATCACGCATTTTCATCAGGCCGAGCACCATATCCGCCAGGAAGAAAGCAAAAACAATCAGCGAGATTGCTAAAGCGGCAATGCAAAGCCCTTTCTGCACGTCAAATTCCTATCTCTGGCAATGGATCAAAACCGAAACGGAGTATTCGAGAAGTTCACAGCTCTCGCCCGTCTCATTGTCACAGTCCTAGTATAGTTGGCAATAAAGAGGTGTCACGATACCTCATCAATAACCAACGATATAGTAACCGTCGTTTGTATCGACCCTGTCGATTATTTGGGTTGAAAAACCGCAATCCATCCAATGTTGGCTTTGGGCTCGGTTTTTTAGGGTTCATCGGCATTATCCGGCGACCGCGGATAGGGGATTTTGATCAAAAAAAATCGGGAATCAAGACGTAACAGAGTGATTTTCTGTTTCCAATCGACATTTTGATTTTGGACACCGGCTCAGACATCGTCTTCGTCAACGCAGTTCTCTTACAATGGATCTCGGTAAACTCAAGAAGGCAATGAAAAATGAAAACTGCCGTTTATACAGGCTCTTTTGATCCCATCACGCTCGGTCACGTCAATATGATCCAGCGAAGCAGCCGAATCGTGGATCACCTTGTCATTGGAATTGGTGTGAACATTTCCAAGTCGGGTCTTTTCCAACCTGAAGAAAGAGTCGAATTGGTCCGTCAAGTCACTCAGCATATTCCAAACATCGAAATCAAGACTTTTGATGGGTTGGCCGTCGAATTTGTCAAAAGCTGCCGAGCCAAAGTCATGATTCGGGGCGTCCGCCCGCTCACCGATATCGCCGCCGAATTTACGATGATGATGGCAAACCGACAACTCGATCCAGAACTTGAGACTATTTTTTTAATGGCTGACGGAGATTATGCCCACGTCTCGAGTTCATTGATCAAACAGGTCACGCCGTTTGCCACTGATGAACAATTATCCAAATTTGTTCCCGCCGAAATCGTGTCAGCAATTCGCACCAAAATTCAACAAAAACGAAATCGATAACCTTCGCAGTAATCATATAAATTGGCCGCAGAATTAGGATGATCCAGAATACTGGGCCCAAGTTTTGGGTGTTTCAAAAACCTTCACCCGTTTCAATTTTGCATCCCCGAATGCACCTTCAAGCCAATTAAAAATAGCAACGGCAATGTTTTCAACGCTTGGATTTACATCCCTGAAATAGTCGACATCCTCATTGAGATGTTTGTGGTCCAGTGGATCCACAACCAGTCGTTTGACCGTGGATTCTAATTCCGCCAAAGAAATGACTTGCCCTCTGCTTCCCTGAAAATCGCCTCTCGACACCGTTACCTCAAAAACATAATTGTGCCCATGGCCATTTGGGTTGTTGCACTTTCCAAACAATGATCGATTTTCTTCTTCGGAAAGTTCGTGACAGTGAAGTCGATGGGACGCCGAAAATTCGAATTGCTGCGTCAGTTCGACGTGGGTTTCGGTTGGCATTTTTGGCTCTCGCAAAACGGAATAAGTGAGATAGGGCGAAAGAGACAGATGAATCCCCGTCACCTGCGACGGTTGATCCCAGCCGTCAAAAATCTGCTTTGAGATGTCGAAGATGAGTGCTTCCGCAGATTGGAGCATCGAAAACCGGGGTAAAACTTGTTCTTTCAAAATCAACCGAACCAGATCATCCACAACTTTGATATTGCATAGATAGCCGGTTTTTAAATTCACTTCCCCGATCAATTCAAGCCGTAGCGTCAGGTGAGGAACAACCCAGTTGGTCGATGGCCAGCCTGCCCACGAATTGGTTGGCTTTTCATTTCCGGCAGTTAGCTCGAAAAGGGAGAATCGGATCTCGCGGGAAAGTTGAATCATGAATCAGGTTGATTAGTAATCTCGAATGCCTGCCCACTTGGGTAGCCGTCTTCGTCAACGACACAATCCCAGATCAAATCGGCAACCGCAGATGGCTGCACACATTGATCTTGAGGGAATTCAGGAAACAATCCTCTCAGCATCGGAGTCTCAACAGCCCCGGGACGAACAGAACAAATTCGAATTCCTAAATCTTCCCCCTCTTTTGCCAGCGATTGTGTCATCAAGTCCAACCAGGATTTGCAGGCTCCATACAGACTAAATCCCGGGAAAGGGTCAACCGCAGCCAACGAAGAAACATTCACGATCGTCCCGGCATTCTGAGTTTTCATTTGGCCCCACACCGTTTGAGTGAGGTAGAAAATCGAGCGAATACCGATGTTGATGGTGGACTCGAATTCTTCAGGGGTAATAGCGTCAAATTCATTCAGCGGTGCTTTAGAGGCGTTGTTGACAAGCACGTCGATTCGGCCAAACTGCTCAATCGTCTTCTCGGCAAACCGTTTGGCTTGGTCCACCGAATCCAAATCGACCTGACAGGCGTACAGGCTGACTTCGCCTCGATTTTGATTGGCCAGAAACTTCTTTCTGGCGGACGAGAGTTTGTCCATACTGCGTCCGCAGATCGCCAACCGATACCCTTCGCTTAAGAATTTCTCAGCGGTGGCCAGTCCGATTCCACTGGTGCCTCCGGTTACTAAACAAACGGGCTTGGAGTTTCCGACTTCGTCCACTTGTTGGATCCGCCTTTTCGAGAGAGCATTGTCGATTCCGGAATCAGTCCGGATAACACGCAAAGATTGTAAACATTTTTGACGGATACCGAACGAGAAAACGCATCCTTTGTCAATCATGAACCAAAACGATTGATTGCCCGATGCGAATCCAATTTTTAGAATAGAGCGTCCGAACGAGCCGTCACCGAAATCAATATTCCAACTGTTCGACGGAAGGTTTGAGAATGCGACGAGTTTAAAGCAAGCTCGTATCAGCCATTGACTTGTTAAATTACCAAAGATAGCAACCATGCCAACTTATCGAAAACTGGGAAAGTTGCCGCCCAAACGGCACATGAAGTTTGAAAATCCTGATCCAAGTTATCTCGATGAGGGCTTGTTCTACGAACAGGTAGTGACCACTCAGGGATTTGATCGGACTTACAGTATCCTTTACCACCGCCGACCTCCTACTCGAGTCAAAAAAACCGAATCGCTCGGTTCGGTTGAACTGGTTGCGATCGAAAGCCAGGAACTTCGACACCATCACATCAAGTCGGGCAATCTCGCGCGGGGTGGCGATCCAATCACCTCCAGAATTCCCATGATGTTCAACGAAGACTTGGTTGCACTTCGAGTTCGTCCTGATCGTCAACAGTCTGAAATTTTTCGAAATGCTGCCGCCGATGAAGTCATTTTCATTCAGTCCGGCAGCGGTTATATCGACACCACCTACGGACGAATGAGTTACAAGCGAGGTGATTATTGTGTGATCCCGCGGACCTGCAATTACCAGATCGTAAGCGACGACATTGAAACCGAAGATCACCTTATCCTTGAGTGCAATGCCCCTGTCAGAATTCCCAAACAGTATCTCAACGAAGATGGTCAAATGTTTCTTGGGTCGCCGTATTACGAACGAGATTTTCACTCTCCGTTCGAATTGCAAAACATTGACGACGACAATGAGACCACGATTTTGGTCAAAGATAAAAATCGCTTGACTCGGGTTACGATGGCCAATCACCCTTTCGACGTCGTCGGGTGGGACGGTTTTCTTTACCCTTACACGTTTAATGCCTGGGATTTCGAACCGCTCACTGGAACGATGCATCTGCCTCCGCCCTTTCAGCAGACTTTTGAAATCCGAGGGTTTGTCATTTGCACGTTTGCTCCCAGGCATTTGGATCACCACCCCCAAGCTATCAAGGTTCCTTACGTGCACAGTAATGTAGAAGCAGACGAAGTTTTGTTTTACGTCGATGGTGAATTTGGATCACGAAAAGGAGTCGAAATTGGTAGCCTGACGCTGCATCCAGGAGGAATTCCTCATGGGCCTCATCCTGGAACCATCGTGAAAAGCATGGACGTCGAATTTACGCATGAAATGGCGGTGATGTTTGACACCGATCGACCGTTGTTTTTAACCCAGCAAGCGATGGAGATGGACGATCCTTCGTATCCGATGAGTTGGTTAAGTTAAGCCTTTTCAAGTTAAGCCGCATCAAGTTAAGCCGCAT
>JBCCSJ010000119.1:0-15143 GCA_039200505.1 Planctomycetota bacterium
GCGGTCTGGGTGCACCCAGCATCATCTATGGACAGGACCTTGAAGCTGTTGAAAGACGCCTCGGGGGAGCAATCGAATCGGGAGAAATTTCCATTAAGCACGCCCACATCATGATGGAAGCTCTGAAGGAGGCGGTATTGCACGAACACCATGAATATGAGCATCACGGGCATGAACACGAACATCATGAACACGAACATCATGAACACGAACATCATGAACATCATGAACATGGTGAATATGAAAATGGCCACCACGAGCACGAACATGGCGACGAGATTCAGTCCAAGATTTTCGACGAACTTGAAGAAGTCGGAATTGAAGCAGAGGTCATCGAGCCGACTATCGAATTGATCGAAAAAATCGCTAATCAGATGCAGCAACGACCCGGCGATTTTAAATTGGATCGTCGAATGATCGACTACATGGTCGATCGGCTTGGTTTGGACCGTTCCCAAATCCGAAAGATCCTGTCCATTAGCGAATGGGTAGCAGAAATCGACACTGACGAATCAGAATATTACGAAGAATCAAGTTCTTTGCGAGAACGCTATTTGCAAATGGAGCGTCGAGTCGAAGCTGCCGTAGATCGAGGAGACCTTTCCGAAAGGGAAGCTGAACAAAAATTGCTTCAGATTCAACGCGAATTGCTTGGTCGTCAGGAGCGAGATGAAAAACAGAATAATCAAGAAAAAAAATACCAGCGGATGATTGAACAAATTCAGCACGCTGTCCAAGCCGGCGACCTAGATGAATTTGAAGCTGAACAAAGGATCTTTGAGCTTCGCCGAATGCGATTTCAGGACAACGAGGATTCTTCTAACAAACTGGAACAAAGGAAACGGCGATTCAGAGAACTGGAAAAGCAACTCCAGGCTGCCGTTCGAAACGGAGATCTCAGCGAGCTGTAGGCAACCGAGAAGCTGGCCGAGATTCGCAACAGGATGTCGCAGTCCCGAACCGAACGTGATCCCGACATGGAAGCTCGGAAACGAAAACTAATGCAAATTTCAGATCGAATCAAACGAGCCGTTGAAAACGGCGACCTGACCGAAGGAGAAGGGAAACAGAAACTCATCGAGTTGCGAAAAGAGCTTTTTGACCGTCTTTGAATAACCAAAAATGGACAAATTACCACGTAATCTGGAGTTTTTGATAATAGCGCGGCTTCCCGAGCCGTCGAACTTCCGCTTGTTTTCGCCTCGAATCCGAGACGAACTACTTTGCGAAGCGAGTAACCATGAAGTTCAACATCGCCGCACCATCTTCTTTGTGGTTCGGCAGTGTCGCTTAGTAAATCAAAAAACCATGACAATATCATGGTTTTTATGCATTTAGCATTCCCCGAAGCTGGACAGCAGGGCTCCAGAATGCGGAGTCGGACTTAATACGAAATCCACCTAAGCCTTAAACGAGTTATCCACAACTAACTCTTCGAGTGGTAACTGCCCCGGTTTCGGCCAAGGATCTTTCGTACCTTTTCCTACGGCCACCATCGGACCCATTACGTAACCTTCGGGGAGATTGATCAGTTCGGCAACTTTTTCAATTTCAAATCCGATCATAGGGCACGAGTCATACCCCATTCCCTTGGCGGCCAGCATCATCGTCTGCATGGCGATGCCGATAGAGCGTTGAGCCTCATCTCTCTGTAACCATTCTCTGCCTTCGTGAAACGGCCCCATCCAGCCGACCAGCAAATCACTCACTTCTTGCGGGGCGTTCTTCCAATATCTTTCTGGTTCTTTTTTCCAAGCGTTGGTATCGGCGGTAAACAAAACAAGCAATGAAGCATCGGTCATCTGGGCTTGGTCGTTACCAAGTTCCGCCCTGATCTTGGCCCGCAACTCAGGGTCTCGAAGCACAACAAACCGCCAGTGCTGGATATTAAAACTTGTGGGAGCCTGAATGACGGCTTCGAAGAGTTTTTTTTCTTCTTCGTCAGTCAACTTGTGCTCGGGGTCATACTGTTTAATTGCTCTTCGATTGTAAATTGCTTCCAACACATCCATTGGATTTCCCTACCTTCCTTTTTGTTCGTATAGCTAACTCGATTGACCGTCAGCGACGACTGAGTTGTCCAATCCTTACATCTAAAACACAAGTTTTATATTTTTGATCAGGGATTTGAGGTCTTTCGGCATTTTAAATAGCCAATCCTGAGAAGTTGTTCGTTTCGAAGGTCGGGATGGTTCTGCCAATCCCAGCAAAGTCTTTTGAAACCAGAAAAGCCGAATTTATTAAAAATTGAACAAGAAAATCACTCCAATAGCCGGGTAAAATTCGAAGTGACTCAAAATCGTCAGTCTGGCTTTTCAGGAATTTCAATGCGCCCACATTTGATAATGGCATTCTCTCTTTTAAGTCTGCTATCGCCTCGCTTCGATGTCGTTGCTCAAACCGAATCGGAATCGCCCAGATACTGCATGGTCTTTATTGGTCCTAACAAAGAACTTCAAATCAAAATCGGAGTCGACCAAAATCGTTTGCTTATCTTTCGGGGCGGACTGGAATCGTCGCCGGAAACCTATCCTTTAGTCGATGGTCGACTTTCGAAAAACGTCAAAATTCCGTCGTTCCGTTATGGAGAATCGGAAATGAACTTCGTTATCACGGATTGCTTTCTTGAGACAATGCAGGAACCGAAACCAGAAATTGCGATTATGGTTCATGCCACACTTAAGAACCCCGAATCAACTTTCAAGCAATACTGTTACGTTGAAATTTTGCCACCCGACCAATCCCTTCATTACGCCCATTTTGATGGTCCTTTAGAAATCGGCATTCAAGAGTTCAATTGGGAACCGATCCCAATGGAGTTTGTGATTGGTGGCAAACCGACAGACATTCGGACAACCATCGACACAACCAACAAAGAATTTGGCTGCTGGACGACGGTGGAAACGGGATCGGAAGGCGAGTGTCATTTTGCCAAAACAGTCCGGCCGACTGCCACCGTCGAATTTCCATCTGCCGATGCGAAAAAACCGATCATCAAGACTTACCGTTTGGATGAATTTTGCTGACTAGCGATCTTTCACCACGTAGTTCACGTGCCCGAAGGCGTCGTTCCCGGGGTTGCCAAAATCAGATTCGATTTTCAATCCTGGACCGGACGAAAGGTTGCCGGCTCCGTTATCGAAGTTCCAGTAAGAAAGGCAACGAAGCCTTCATCCAATGATCACGCAAAATAATAGCACGCCCAAAAGCCTTAGTACTCGCGAAACATTTATTTACCGGCTTGCTTAGTGGATTACCCACAAAAATCGAATCTTCAGTGACGCTAGCCGGGAACTTAATTCATGGCGAGTCCCTATCATTTGACTGGACGTGTTTCAAATTCGTTGATCAAGAGTTCGCCACCGACACCACAAAGAAAGATCAAACGGCTTTCAGGTCCGGGGATCGAATCCGTTTTAAAATTTAAGTACTTCTCTGTATCGCTGATCCCAGTCAATAAGTTATTTCTGATGATGGCCTTTCGACTTTCTTGATTTCGAAACAAAGGCCGCGGCGTTCCAAGGCATTCGATTTTGTTATCCACAATCGCTATCGTGCTAAAATCACTTTTGTCGTGAAACCTGAACAGGCCCCCGATTCGGGGAGTGCAAGTGTCACGTACAACTCCGTCTTCCAAACCACGAAAATGGCGCCCCCTGAGATTCCTCCGTCGACACCCGGGATTCCACCCCGTTTCCACCTTCCACCGGCGTCTACAAATTCGCGATCGTAAATTTTAGATTGACTGGTAAAAAAAGTCCGGATGCCGCACCAACGAAAATCTTTGACACAGACATCGTGAATGTGAAGCGATTCGTTTTTGAAACCAAAGATAGCACCGTGAAGTTGAGGGCCTTGAAGAGTTAAATTTGAAATGGAAACATGATTCGCCCTATCCTCGATCCGTAAAAGCCAGGCAGACCGATCTAGTCCTTTCCATTTGATCTCCGGATCCGGCAGCGATTCATTAGAGGGCATCCAGATGTCATTGGGCTTGATCACTGTCTTTGCAATTCCAGCGCCTACGATATTGACGCCTGATTTAATCACCAACGACTCATTCAGGCGATAAATGCCCTCGGCCAGCCGGATAGTGTCACCTTGTTTTGCATCCTGAACCGCCCGAATCAGTTCGACTTCATTGATGACCTCGACGGTTTCAGGTGGTGCTCCCGACAGGCTATAGCCCGTTATACCTATCCAAAAAATAGCACAGATCAAAAATCTCATTTTGATAATCATCGCAACTTTCGAAAGGATGAGGCGCGTTCGGCGCGTCCCCGAAACCGACAAAACAGTTTTAAAAATTTGACAAGGAATGGTGTAACCTTTTCACCAGTTTGGCGGATCCCCTTTGTAAACGCAATTTTCGAGGAAATTTCATGTTGATGAACTGCCAATATCAAAGTCACCTACGACCTTCGGTACGCCTTTTAGTCGTTTCCATCGTTTTGGTTGCCACGTGCGGGTCCGGTACATTCGCGCAACAAACCACGAAAGACTATTACTCGCCACTCCATCAGGCCGCACGCGACGGCGATGTCCAATTGACACAGCAGTTGATTCTGGAAGACAAGCTGAATGTTAACCAGAAGAATCGTTATGGATTGACCGCTATTTATTACGCGTCTGATCGGGGCCATGCGGACGTTGTCAAAGTCTTGCTTCAGGCCGGGGCCGAAACTGAAATCCCCAACGAGCCATTTTATCGGCTTAGTCCTATCATTATGGCCGCGCGTAAGAACCACGCAAACGTTGTCAAACTTTTACTGGAATCAGGAGCTCAATGTGGATCCTGGACCGCAATCTGGCCCGCATCGCTTGGTAATAACGAAGTGGTTCAAACGTTGATCGATATGAAACCTGACGTTTTCGGGCCAGAAACTCTGAACCAACTTGCAGGAATCGCCAAAAACCAAAACAACGATGAATTGCTACAGTACTTAATAGCGAAAGGTGCCAAGCAGACCGAGGAGAATCAATCTCAGTCCGAGTCCAAATCGCTTACCGATGCTGAACTTGCACAGATTGATGGTCAGTATCGGAACGAAGACGAAACAACACGGTTATGGGCCAGACGAGGAACTCTATTTTTTGGCCAGGATCTTTCACTCGCTATCGAATTAAAACGTATCTCAGATACTCGTTTCGTGGGCAAACAAAATGACAATTTGCAGATTGAATTAAGACTTCCATTGGGTGATGGTTTCGTGGTTTCCGAAGCTGATAATTCGGAGTCAACCGATTCAGAAACTCTATTTCAACGTGTCTCGAATCCGGAACAAAATTCGAATCTGGTTCCATCGGACGTGACAGGTTCCAGCACCACCAATGCCCGTTGGAATCGTTTTCGAGGTCCATCAGGAAACGGAATCGCCGATGGATTGAAATTGCCAACTAAATTCGATGCCGAATCCCAAACCGGATTGCGATGGAAGACCAATATTCCTGGCGTTGGTCATAGCTCACCAGTAATCTGGAACGATCGAATTTTTTTAACGTCGGCTCAACCGGTCAACGACACCGCCGAATACGATTTGCGAGTCGCCAGCGGATTCGACACCCACGTAGAAAATTGCGAATATCGCTGGTTTGCGTTTTGTGTCGACCTGAATTCTGGTGAACTGATCTGGCAACAAGAATTGGACCGGGGCATCCCCAAAGCTCAGCGGCACATCATGAGTTCTCACGCTAATTGCACCCCGGCGGTTGACGAAAAGCATTTGATTATCAACTTGGCAGGGCAGGGCGTCCTTTGTCTGGATCACGATGGTCACATCGTCTGGAGGAAAGATTTTGGCCGACTGGCATCCGGTTGGTTCATGGATCCCGGATACGAATGGGGGTTCGCAAGTTCGCCGATCCTCGAAAATGGTGTCGTTTATTTACAGTGCGACGTATTCGGAAGTGCATTTATCACCGCGATACAGGCCAGCACGGGTCAGCAAATCTGGCGAACCAAACGAATTGAGATCAGTAGTTGGGGGACTCCGCTATTTGTCGAGTCGACGTCCGATCAGCCCACTCAAATTGTTGCAAATGGGACACGGGCCGTCATTGGTTACGAAGCGGCGTCAGGGAAGGAGCTTTGGCGGATTAACGGTAACTCCGAAATCACGGTGGCTTCGCCCATTCGAAATGGAAATCATGTCATTGCAACGGGTGGCTACGCACCGATTCGTCCCATTTACTCGATTGATTTCAGCCAACGAGGCGATTTAACGCCCGGCAAAGAAGAAACTGATTCGAACCAACCTGGTCTTCAATGGTGGAATCAAAAAGATGGTGCCTACAGCGTCACACCACTCGTCTATCGCGATTTACTTTATATCTTTTCGAGTAACGGCGTTGTCAAAGTTTTTGAATCGGATTCTGGCAAAATAGTCTACAAAAAAAGAATCGCATCGGGCCGCAGTGGCGATATCGTAGCATCCCCGATTGCTGCCAATGGTAAAATCTATCTACTTGGTGGTGATGGCGACATCTTCATTCTGGATGCAGGTCGCGAATATCATCGGCCGACCGTTTGTTCGATTGGACAACCCTTGATGGCATCGCCTGCCGCCGCACAAAATCGCTTGGTGATTCGTGGAAAGGACGATCTATTTTGCTTTTCGAAAGACTAGACCCAAAGCGGACCATGACTATTTTCTTACTCTTCATCACAATAACCTAGGCTTTAAACCGAGTGGCTAATCTTCCAACGAGCAGTAATTTCGATCACGGACCGTGCGATCTCAAGCACTTGGTTGACGAGATCCAATCAGGAAATGCTTCGTTAGGAGATTTAATGGACGCGGTTCGCCCTCGTTTGCTTCGCATGGTAAATCTTCGAATTTCGCCCCAGTTGAATCAGCGAGTCGATGCCGAAGACATAGTGCAAGAAACTTTTGTCACGGCTTCCAAACGATTTGACGAATACCTTTCGCAACCCAAGGTTCCCGTCTATGTTTGGTTTCGAGGTCTAGCCATCGAGCGAATGATAGATGCCATGCGGTTTCATCTGGGTGCCGGCAAACGGAGCGTCAATCGAGAAGAAGAAGCACGGCATTGGGTCGATCAGTCGACAGTGAACGTCTTAAAAAAACTGCCGGCCGATCAAAAGACTCCTTCTCAGGTAATTGCTGATCAGCAAAGAAGCGTCGAATTAAAAAATGCGCTGCAAAAATTACCCGATCGTTATCGAGACGTTTTGGTGCTTCGTTTTTTTGAAACTTTGACTTTATCCGAAACAGCAGCGACCTTGGAAATAACGGAATCCAATACCAAAGTTTTGCAATTTCGAGCGATCAAAAAGCTGGAACAGATAATCACGGCCGATTTTAATTGGCAATCAGAAGATCGCGTGGGGCCATCATGAACCAGCAAAACCCGAATTCCAATCGCCAACAACCGAAATCCAGTCCCAATGCGGAGCTTTCTTCCACGCAACAGGAACAACAACTGTCGGACCAATTAGAATCGTGGATCCACCGAATCCAGTCCGCAGACACTCAATCCTGTGCCACGACGGATCGAATCGAGCAAGTCGCTTTGGACCTTTGGAATGAAGCGCAGGGTGATGTTGCCACATTGGCCCCATCGAAGACCAATCCCAATTTTTCCGCCAAAACATTTCCGCAAATTTCAGGCTACCAAATCACCGATTTTATCGGACAAGGAGGGATGGGGGCCGTTTTTCGGGCTCGCGATTTAAAACTCGGACGAGATGTGGCGTTAAAAGTGTTAGTCGATGATAGGCTATCCTCTCAACGAGCCAAACAGCGTTTCCAGGTCGAAGTCCAAGCCGCCGCACAATTGACGCACCCGTCGATCGTTCCCGTTTACTCCTTCGGCGAATATGACAACGGGCTGTTTTACAGCATGCGCGAAATTCAAGGGCAAGACCTTTCAAAAAAACTTTTGGCCTACGCCCCTGACTCAACCAAACCAGCCGATATCAATTCCAAATTTGGACCTTGGATCGAACCACGCTCACGCCGTTACCAACAGTGGGTGGCTCAGATTGGCCGAGCTATCGCCGACGCTTTAGCGCACTCTCACGAGAGACTGGTTATCCACCGAGACGTAAAACCAGCCAACATCATTATCGACGATCGGGGAGAAGCATTCCTGACCGACTTTGGACTCGCCAGACTCAATGAAGGGTCCGACCTAACCGAAGAACAGGACATCATGGGTTCTTTGCGTTACATGAGCCCAGAACAGTTTCAAGGAAACAATCGGATCGATCCCAGGACAGACATTTATTCGTTGGGCATTACGATTTACGAATTGTTAACCGGCCAACCGGCAGTCAACCAAACCAACCTGGCCGCCGCATGGCAACAAGTTTCCGAAGGACGGATCACCCGCCCGAAGTTACTCAACCCGACCATCGAGTCCGATCTGGAAACAATCGTACTCAAAGCAATCTCACCGGAACCGGATTTACGGTACGCGACTGCCGATGATTTTCGTGACGACTTGGACCGCTATTTAAAGGTGCTTCCAATCCAGGCTAAGCCACCTACTTTTGGCCTAAAACTCAATCGTTGGATTAAACGAAATAAAACTTGGGTAGCCGCTTTGGGATTGGTAATTGGATCCCTGATGGCGGTCATTTTTGGATTCGCGGTTTATCATTCGATCCGAGCCTCTAACGACGCGACAACGATTCGACAGCGGACAGCAGAACGGCTGGACCAATCGGGCGTCGACCTCCTGTTTCGCAACGAAAGCTTGAAAGCGAAAGAAGATTTTAGCCAGGCGGCTCGGCTTTCGGACAATCCTCAAGACCGCCGTCTCCAACAGCAGCGCATCGATGGTATCAATGCCTGGGCCCCGCAACTGAGTCCTACCGCTAGGTATCATGGTCGTTTATTGGCCAGTCATCCAAATGGCTTTTCGGTCATTGTCGATTCGAGCGATGGCCAACAACGTTGCTTTCTTCGTGAAGGAGAAGAGGAGAAGTTGATTCTGGGAACTGATAAGCAGATCAAGGTGGCGACCTTTTCTCCAGACGGAACCCAAATCGCTTTGGCCGTCGGAGATCGTTCCAATCGGAACCCGGAAATCAGGATTTTTCACACGCAAGATGGCCAGCTTAAATCTCTGCCTGGCGAATTCGAATGGCGAGTGACGGACATGTGGTTTTTAGATAACCAAGGCAGTCTGCTTTTAACAGGTTGGGATGGGTCCGCTCAAATCTGGAATTCCAATAATCTGAAAAGAATGAAACGATACGACTACCCCACGATTGGATCGGCGAAACCTTGGGTATTTTCGGCAGTCACTGATCGACACAAGAAAACCATGGTCGCCGTTTTGAATCCGCGTTTGATTGTTGCGCTGAAGCTTCCAGAATTGGAGCCGATCTGGGATCAACCGATCGAACTTAGCAGTTGGGAAACCAACGGCCTTACGATAAGTGATGATGGTCAGTGGTTGGCTGTCGGTACTCAGCAGGACGGCATGCGGATTTGGCAAGTCACGACCGGTCGCGAGCTGAGTTTGGCTGGCAACACAAAAGGGCAACCTTCTGCGGCCACGTTTTCGTCCGACGGAAAACACCTTGCGGTGGGCGACAACTACGGGGGCGTTTATGTGTGGAGGATTCCTGAGGATCTGGATCAGGTAGTCGCACGAGCTGGAGTCGTCATGTGGCACGATTCATCCATTGAATCGCTGAAATTTAATACTAAAAATCAGCTTGCCGTTGCGACTAGTGACTCCGTCCGCGTTTGGCGACTGTCGGACAACGAGCCTTTGTGCACTTCCATTCCTGTCGTAGCGGATTCTTTACGAGTGTTCTGGGATACCGAAGATCAGTTGTCAATGACGACGTCGATTGCAGGTCAGAACCGGTTATTCAAAGGTCGGTTGCCCGAACACTTTCAAATAACTAAATCTTATCCCGGAATGCTATCCCAAATATTTTCCGCTGACGGAAAACTCTATTCCTTGGTTAAAGATGACGCGACCAACGGTTTGTCAATCACAAAGCCGAACCCAAAACAGGACACCACCGATTCCGAGCGCTCACTACATCTGACATCGCTAAGTTATGGATCAGATCACGGTCATCTTGTCATTTCGAAAGACCACAGCACACTGCTTTCGATCAAAGACAACGATGGCCAAGCCTTTTTACGGGGGTTGGATCGTTCGACTGGTAAGCCAGATTTTCCAAAATTTGAATTGAGAAACTGGCCAGCGGTCATCTCGCTGAATCACGATGGTAGCCTTTGGCTTAGCAGTAGCTACAACCAGCACGTAATTGTGGGAGATGTTGCAACGGGAAAACCAAAATACGATTTCGTCCTTCCCAACTGGATCAAATCAGCCGAATTTTTGGAAGCAAATGAAGTTGCATCCATCTGTTGGGACGGCAAACTTCGAATTTGGAGCGAATCCGGCGTAGAAATCGGCGAATTCAATCACTCCTCTTTGCCGGATCGAATGGTTAGCGATTCCGATTGGATCGCCGTTGCGGACGTGTCTGAATTATCGCTTTATCATCGAGACAGCGGGGTTTGGACAAAATCGAAAACCATTGACCATGGATCCGCCAAAATTGGTCACCTGTCTATCGATGCGGAACAACAACGAATCGTTACTTGCGGCGAAAATGGCAAAACCAAACTGTGGGATTTTGCCGGAAGCCTGATCGCTGAACTCCGTTCGCTTGGACCCGTTAAAACTTGCCTGTTTTCACCCGATTCGCGCTGGATTGCGACCCTGGATCGAGCGGGACGGATCCATTTATGGGACGCTCGGTCTGGCAAACCAATGAGCCCCACTCTGTTTGGCGAAACCAAAATCGAATTCATTTGTTGGAATGATAAGGAGTTAGCTTTTGGTGCCAACACCGATCAAGGGCATTGGATCTCAAAAACTCTTTTCCCCGAATCCTGGCAGAATCAATAGATGAGTCAGGGTCTTAAACGAATTTATAAATTTACTTGGCGCCCTTCTTATTCGCGTACCAATTTTTTAACAACTCGTCTAACTTATCTCGAATCTCTTTGGTATCTCGCCCGCCATCACCGTAGTAGGGCAGATGAATTTTACCGTGAAGGATGCCATCGGCACCGATCAAAAAGGCGTAAGGATAGCCTTCCAAACCCCAAGATTGAAACAGCGGCCCGTTTACCGATTCTGGAATCGCTCTCCAGGTGATCTCATTTTTTTCTCGCGCGGCTCTCAATTCCTGACCCGTGTTGTTGCCCATCACGCCTACTACTCGGACAGGGGCCGATTGATAAAGCGCCACCAGTTGTCGGATCGGAGCATAAAGTTCGCCAAATTTTTTATCCTGGGAAAAAATTAGGACGACCATCTTTCCTTTCAAATCGGATAGCTTAAACGGTTTACCGTCCAAGTCTGTCGCCTCCAATTCAGGAGCCGGCTTTCCAAAAACGACATTGAGCGACTTTGAAATGGCGGATGCAGCGTTGCTCGCCGTTCCATAAAACTGGACAGGGGTGTCACCATAATCAGATAGTCGGGTCAAACTTCGATTGACCCGTTTCCGTAACGATTCAAAGTCAGTCGACTCCAGTCTTGTCAGCAATCTCTGATACTGTTTGATTTCACCAGAGTCCTTTGGTCCAGCAGCAATGCGATCCTGAATTTGTTGACGAATCGAATTAAGCTCAGGCTCAGCATCCAGAAACATCTTGTCCATCCTGATCCGCTGAACCATAGCGGCACAACGTGTTAGCAGATTGGGACTCTTTGTGATTATTTTTTCCAGTAACTCGTCTGTTCGAGAACTTGGAAAGCCACCGCTTAGACCCTCAATCACGAACATAAATTCCCCCGGTGCGAATCCTTCGACTTGAAGATAGTGGTCAATGATTCGCCCGATTGCCTCTTCTCTTCCCGAAGCGGTTCGGGCATCGCCGCCGCTGATTGCCAGATTGGAAGCAATGGACAGCGCTTTCAAGCCGCTCGGAGTTCCGCGATACTTGGCTTCAAAAGCAATGTATTTTTGTGGCATGAGTACCCGAGGATCCATTTCTGTATAAATTCGATTTAGTTCCGTGTCGTCTGCCACCGACTGGAGAGCATCGCTATACGCCTGAGAAACTTGCTGGTGTTCTTTTCGAATTTGTGCCAACTCTTGTTCAGCAGGTGAAAGCCTGTCGGCATCTTGATCCATCAGATCATTTAACCCAAAGGGCACCAAAACAGGAGGCCTTTTCGCGAATTTGATTGGCGAATTGTCTCCAGCTTGATCGTTTGCATCGGAACTTTGATCCGGATTCGCAACCTCACTTTCTTTTTCGATTTTCTTAATTTGGACCACCCGTACATCGCCTCGAGTCAGGGAAACCGAATCATCATCGACTTCGATATCGGAGAACTTTCCATCGAGTTCGATTTTGTACTGGCCTGCTGCGATCCGAACCGATTCACCCGATTTCGTCACCGTTAACTCTTTTACAGTCTTCTCGCCCTGAATGACTCGAATGGGAATATCGTCCGTGTCACATTCAATCCGCAGCGTCCCCTTATTCAACTCCAGCACGATTAAGATCCCTGCCAATGCAACCGCCACTGCGCCTATAGCCCATCCAACATACCGAGGCCATGGAATGGTCCATTGAGTGCTTGGTAATAGCTTGGAGACCTGATCCGGCAAAGGCTGAGAGACCGGTTCCTGAAGATGGGCCAAGCAGCTTTCCAAGATTTCAGCTACGTTGTGAGCCGAATCCAAGCGGTCTTCCCGATGTTTCGACAAAAGCTTCGTGATGATCTGTTCCAGCCAAACAGGAATTTTTGCATTGATTTCACGAACCGGCCTGACTTGATCGTCGGTGATCCGTCGCATAACGGAATAACTTGATTCTGCTCGAAAAGGAGGATAGCCGGTGCACATGGCATAGAGCACACACCCCATTCCGAACAGATCGCTCCGAGCATCAATCGATTCACCACGTACTTGCTCGGGTGACATATAATGGGGCGTACCCGGTTGAAAACCGGTTCGGGTCAGACAGGCATCATTTTCTGTTTGAGCCAGCCCAAAATCTGTTAGTAGCGCACGATCGACCCCTTCTTCTAACAAGATATTGGATGGTTTCACATCGCGATGAATCAGTCCCTGTGCATGGGCTGCAGCCAGCCCTTTTGCAATTTGCATTCCAATTCGAAGGATCTCGCAAACCTCCAATGGCCCCTTTTGGTCAATTCTTTGCTGCAGTGACCCACCGGCGACATACTTCATGACCAAGAATGAAGCACCATTTGCATTGTCACTCGATTCAACGTTGTGAATGGCAACCACGTGCTCATCGACAACGGCCGCGGCAGCTCTGGCTTCTCGAGCAAAACGTTTGCGAGCCGTCCCGATTCCTGACAAATAAGGTGCTAACAACTTGACTGCCACGTGACGATTAAGATCAGTATCAAATGCCTTAAAAACCAGCCCCATCCCACCGCTACCGATCAATCGCTCGACGTCATATCGACCGATTCGACCAAGCATTTCGGGATGATGAGCAGGATCTAGCAGGCGACTGGCCATAGACTCACTCCAGGTACTTGGAGTTTGAAACGGGATTTTCTGGTTGGTTTCTGGTAAGCCTTGAGCGAATCCTCCTGTTGTCGATAGGATAGATGTTGCTTCCTGCCAGACAGTCGCTTCGGCTGCCAACTGTTCTAATCTTTGCTGACAATTGGGACATGATTCGACGTGCAAGACAGCTTCTTGGTAGCCGTGTCCCGACTCGTGTCCGTTTAAAAGCATTCGCAGATTCGCATCACTGCATGTACTTTGATTTAAAATCATTGCGACACCTCATATTGCTTGACAGATTCTTTCATTCGTTTCATTACCCGAGATCGGTTTACATAGATGGCGCCCACAGTGACATCCAGTTGCCGCGAAGCATTCTCAACCGATTGACCTTCGATCTGAGTCAGCCAAAATGCAGACCAAGTTTTAGGTGCAACTTGATTTTTAACTCGGGCAGCCGCCCAACGAAAAACCTGCTTGCGGAACTCGACATCAAACTGGTCAGTTATTTCTTGCTGTCGCGATGGCCGTTGAAGCCACTCCGAATCGCCACGACTCCCACCTGCGGCAAGCGTTTTCGTTGCTCGACGAGTCAGATGATTGATGGCCGCATTGCGAGCAATCGACAGCAACCAAGCTCGGAACGGACCTCGATCTTCCCGGTCGAGCCACCGTTGGATGGACTGGGAAACCGACGCAAATACTTCCTGAGTTAAATCATCCGCATCGGCCGATTGCATCCCATGCGATACCGCTAACCTGCGAATCAAAGGCGAATAAATGTCGATCACTTCGTTCCAGGCCATAGCATCGGCCGCATCCGGCAATCGCTGGATCAGACTTGCTCGGGTATCTGGGAGACTTGAATGCATTGCGACATTAGACCTGCTTTGGACTGACATTCCATCAAGAAGACACAGGCGAATCTGGAATCTTGCTCACAGGTTCAAATTTTTTGCCAACTTTCTAATTTCGTCGCAATCATACCCTTCACAGCTAGGTCACCGCTCTCAATGAGGGTGACCGTTAGCAGTCAGTGTCGCAATCGAGGTCGTACAAAATCGTCTAAAATCAGCGTCACAAAGATCAACAACTGAAAACAAATTATCCTCAGTGACCTGCTATCTCAATTCCTTAGTCTATCAGGGCGCTATTCCACTTTGGCAATGCAATACAAATGGTTCGCTGTACGAAGATAAATACAACCACCAGCGACCGCGGGTGTTCCCCATGCATGCTGATCCAGCTTGTTGACGTGGACTACTTTGAACTCGTCACCGGGTGCAATCACGTGGGTGTTGCCCTCTGAATCCATCGAAAACAAAAAATTACCGTCAGTCCAGGGGGACGCCCAAAACGCCCGTCCACCAGGAACTCGTTTTTTGTACTCTACTTTCCCAGTCTCGGCGTCGACGCAGTTTACGATACCCTGGCGGCGTTCAAAGAAATAAAGATTGCCGGCCAAATAAGTTGGCGATGCCATCTGGATCCCTGAGCCATCCATCTGCCACTCGACAAACTCATTTTTCTGACTTCCGTCGCGAGGAGTGATGTCGCCTGAACCTCCCGGCTTAATTCGATACAGCCCGCCGCCGCCATCATCAGCTCCACCCCGGTTTCGAAGTTCGTTGCCAACATA
>JBCCSJ010000120.1:0-15133 GCA_039200505.1 Planctomycetota bacterium
AATGGTGAATTCGGTCCAATGCGACTTGTTGTTCGGAATTCAGCTTCAAGTCAGATTCCCGTTTCTCATTTGGAATCTCGTGAGTTTTTTGCTGAACTCGTTTCGAGCTAGTCACGATCAACTCTTTTTTTCGTAGAGCGGTGATTGGCCCTTGAGTGCAACCGATTGTTTCTGCCAACTCTCGAGGAGTCCAGTCTTGAACGGTTTCCTGCATCGTTTGCAAAATGCGTTTTTGTAATTTTGAAATTCGTGTCGATGCCAAACGAATTGAAAAGTCTTCTGGTAAACTCAAAAACAACATTTCCCGGGTGCCGGACTGGTTGCGAACTCCGGTCGGAACGATCGTTTCAATCACTTGCCCCAAGGGACAAAGGTAGTAATCGGATATCCACTGACCAAGCGCGAGCAGTTTGTCGTTAGTTAATGGCTTGGGGTCCAGGACTCGTAGAATCGGTTTCAGTCGTGAGAGATTGACCGAAGCGGCCAAAGGATGAAATGGCCCAATGATGTCGACGCAGTAACCTGTCATCTTGCGATTGCCTCGACCGAGCGGCACTTCGACCCGGACTCCTTTTTTTACTGATTTTTCAAGTTCCGATGGAATGCTGTAGTCGTAAGGGCCATAAGGTGTCGCGGCAAAGACGACGCGAGCGGCCAACCAGTCGTCCTGATCGTCCAACTGCCAGGGTTGGGGCTGCACATTAAAAAGAGAAGGCTGATCCATGTTTCGAATTGACTTTATAAAACAGGATTTAGACGGTTTCGTATTCTTACGCCGATGTAAAGTTTGCCGATCCAGCACACATTCATGCTGGATCATCTTGGTGAAGCGGCGAGTCCAATCTCACATTCCATAGTAGAACTTCTATTTTATTCTAACGATCGGTCGTCCGACGGCGAACGGATAACGTAGCATGTGTTGGCAATTCTTTTAGCCTAGCCATTGACGGTCTTGAAAGGGAACCGCAAACTGCATGGCTGTTAAAAACCAGTTTTACCGACATCCTAAAGACTCAAGTTATGCGTATCGGAATTTTCGGCGGATCTTTTGATCCGATCCATTTTGGTCACCTTATATTGGCCGATCGCTGCCGGGAAGTCGTTGGACTCGACAAAATATTGTTTGTGCCCTGTGCCGTTCAGCCTCATAAATTGGGTGGCCCCCAAGCGAAAAAAAGACAACGTTTGGAGATGATTGAGTTTGCAATCTCGGGTAATACCTCTTTTGAGCTATCAAGAATCGAAATCGATCGAGGCGAAACCAGCTACACGATCGACACGATTCGAGAAATGAAACAAGTTCATTTTAATGACGAATTGTTTTTAATCCTCGGTGATGACTCTTTAGAGTCATTTCCCAGCTGGAAGGATCCCAAAGAAATCTGCGAACTTGCCAACCTGGTTGTCGTTCCCCGCGTCGGATCAGGTGACGTTGAGTTCGAGCCTTTGAAGGGATTGGTTTCAGACGATCGAATTCAACAGTTTGAAAGTCACGTGGTTTCCAGTCCGAAAATTGAAATCAGTAGCACCGAAATTCGAAAACGGGTGAACGATAAAATGAGCATCCGATATCTCACGCCCCGACCGGTAGAAAAGTATATTGAGACGCAGAAAATTTATCTCAAAAAAGACTGATCTGGACCATGTTGAAATATAAAGATTTTGTGCCCAAGGAAATCACCGCTCCTGGTTTCTTTAATGCCGGCGACCATGAATCCTTCGATGACGCGGTCAAAGCAGCTAATCAGTGGTTAATCGAGTCCGAAAATGTCCAATTGATATCGCTGGAGACGGTCGTACTTCCCAACATCTGGAGTCAGTGGGAAGAGGGTTCTGCAGACGCATCGATTGGAACCAGCGGTGATCTGCCGAGCCGGTGGCACCAGTTCCTACGTTGTTGGTATCGCGATTGACAATGAGATTGATTTAAGCCCATCGAGATGCTAATTCGAAGTTTGGCTGTTGCCCCGGCATTCATTTTGAATGACGGAAGTCAAAAGCTGAAATTGTTCTTCGGAATTAAGGGCCAGATCGACGAACAGATGCTTCTTTCCGCTCAGTTCGCAGGGGCCACCTCCTGACCCCCCAAAGTAGTCATACCGGACCGTATAACCAAGATTCGAGATTTGACGTAACAATGATTCGTTGCGGCCAACAAGGTTGGCAGGTCGTTCGTTCATTTCAGCATCCATGCCTCAAAAAACAGTTACAAGGCCCGAGGACGGGTCGTCACTCGGTTTAGAGATTTTGGCCAAATTTCGATCGGTTTCCCAAACCACCGGTTTGCCCAACCGGATTATAAATCAATCCATTGCAGCGACCCAGACAGTTTTGACGATAGCACCCCAGCGAAGTTTTCTTGCCGGCAGCCTAGAGGCTGCGAAGTTTTGCCGATTGTGGAAAGTGCGATGTCAGAAAATAGAACGGTTAGCGAGTCCCTGCAGAATGAGCTTGAGAATCTGCGTCAAGAAAACACTGGACTCAAAAAACAGCTTGAGCGAACTCAGCGAATGACAGCACTTGGAGAACTGGTCGGCACCACCACGCACGAGTTCAACAATGTTTTGATGACGATCATCAACTATGCAAAAATGGGGATGCGTCACGACGACAAAGATACTCGTGATAAAGCGTTCGACAAAATTAATACGGCGGGCCTTCGAGCGTCCAAGATAACGAATGCAGTGTTGGGTATGGCTCGTAACCGCAGCGAGCATTTCGAAATGACGGACCTTTCGCAAATCATTGAAGAGTCAATGGTCTTGCTGGAACGTGAAATGATGAAATATCGAATCTCGGTGGATAAACAGATCGATGACGTGCCCGAAGTATCAGCGATTGGAAATCAGATCCAGCAGGTGCTGATGAACATTTTGATAAACGCCCGGCAGGCAATGGTCGATGGCGGACAACTGATTATCAAGCTGAAGGAAAACGTCGAAGCCAAAACCGTCGAACTGGCGATCCGCGATTATGGCCCCGGAATCCCACAGGATAAATTGCGAAAAATTTTCCAACCCTATTACACCACAAAAAGTGGTCCCGACGCGACTGGTAAAGGTGGCATGGGCGTCGGATTGGCTACATGCAAAAACATCATCGAAGCCCATGGCGGAAAGATTCGTGTGGAAAGTACCGTCGGTAAAGGGACCTGTTTCACACTGATTTTACCTCAAGAAAAGCAGAAGTCTCCCATCCCAATGGCCCAAGGTGTTGCTGGGGCGTTGTCGCACATGAACGCCAATACAGTCATTCCAAATGAATGATCTTAGTGAGTTGCCCGGGTGATTAACCGGGGCAGCGCTTCGCAGGTCGAAGCATTCTTGTGATTCGAATTTTCTGCGACTGTGGTTAACGGATTGGGCGTTGAAAAAAGAGGCGCCGGTGAGAATCGAACTCACTTAAACAGGTTTGCAACCTGCCACCTAACCATCCGGTTCCAGCGCCTTAAAAATTTTTTTTGATTTGTGATAGAAGATCTGAGGGTTTGTTGGTCAGTCATTGGCCTGCCCTGCTTGTCACTGGTACTATGGCCAAAGCAACGGTGCAAGGATTCGAACCCTGTGGGGCGGGTTTGGAATCCGCCTGCCCTCCCAGGAGCACACCGTTGGATTTCGAAATTGGCTGTTAAAAATAAGAGGCTTTTGACAGCCAGGGGTTCGCGGATTTCGGCCAGAAAAAAAGGCCCTTCTGAAACGATTCAGAAGAGCCATGCTGTTTCCCGTTATCAGTTCGCAAAGATTACTCGGAAAGTTCTGCGTTCCAATAAGCCTCGCTGATAAACTTGGACCAGCTCTCATAACGAACAGAATGCTGTGAGTAGACCGGGGTCCAGTTAGGTTGCTTCGGCACGCTTAGCAATTTAAGCCCAGCCTGCTTGGGGGTTCGATCCGCCTTGGAATGATTGCACTTGATACAGGCAAGGACGCAATTTTCCCAAGTCGATTCGCCACCTTGGCAACGCGGAGTCACGTGGTCGATCGTCAACTCATCGCCCTTTAATCGTCGTCCACAATATTGGCAAGCCATTCGGTCTCGCTTAAAAATGTTTCGGCGGCTGAAGGCAACGGTTGTCGATGGCAGGCGACTAAAATCATTCAGTGTAATCACTTCGGGAATACGGATCCGTTGTGATACTGCTTGAACAAAAGGTTGGTCTTCATCAGGAGTAAATTGAGACCAGTCTGACCAGTCGTAAAGCTGGTAGTCTTGAGGGTCAACAACGCGAGCGGTGTCGCTCCAAACCATCACCAGTGCTCGGGCGACCGTCGCAACGTTGACCGGTTGCCAACTCTTGTTGAGAACAAGTGTGGGGCGTTGCAAAACGTGGGAAACCATTTGGCAAACTCCTTTGCGGACCAATGAACGGGACCATTCCTGGAGGGTGAACGACCGGATTTGAACCGGCATGAACTTGGCTCACAACCAAGCGCTTTACCATTAAGCTACGAACACCGCATTAATATTATTAACAAAAATCTCACCGTGAGAACCTGAAACTATCAGCGAAAAAGATCACAATCTTCTGAAAAGCTCGTTCGTCGGTCATTCAAATGACAAATGGCTTTCCGATGAGTTCGCCAAAAACAGTCAAACATTCCGAACGATTGCCAGAACAAAACGGTTTTCGACAAGCGGAAGGCGAGGGATTCGAACCCTCATGTCCAATCAAGGACAAGCGATGTAGCAGATCACCCCGGCCAACCGTATCCGGCTGCCTTCCGTAGTATTCAGTAATCGAGGTGGGATTCGAACCCACAAAATCGCCACGTTCTCAACGTGACCGCTTTTCCTGTTTGCGTACTCGATTGAAAGTTTGGAGTGAACCAATACGAACACTCCCTTTTGAATTTAAAGTTGCAGACTTCGGAATTGAACCGAACGCTTCGGCCTTATGAAAGCCAAATGAGACCCAGCTCGCCTGCAATCAGAAGTGGCCAAAGAGAGATTCGAACTCTCAACCCCGCGGGGACGACATTTTGAGTGTCGCGTGTATACCAGTTTCACCATTTGGCCGATCATCTTGGAAGCACTCCGGACGGGACTCGAACCCGCGAGTTCTTTCGAACACCTGATTGAAAGCCAGGTCGCCAATACCTTCACAGCAAACCGGAGCATGGCTAAAAAAAGAGATAACAGCAGATCGCAGACAACTCGTTATCTCAGAGCGACTCGTACGGGAATCGAACCCATTTCTTCAGCTTGAGAAACTGAGATCCTGCCAATAGACGAACGAGTCAAAATCGAGTGGGTCGCGAAGGAATTGAACCTCTCGTCGCCACCCCAATTTATTAAAGACGCTGGTTTTACAGACCAGCATGGGGAACGCGACCCGAACTAAGTTCTTGGTAAATAATTGTCGAGTACTCAGGACAGGATTCGAACCTGCAATCACCTGGGCTTAAACCAGGCCGCTCAGCCGATGGCGTACCTGAGTGTATGTGCGATTTTGTGTTATGAATGAGTCGTCCTGGTCGGATTCGAACCGACGATCTCCTGTGTGTAAAACAGGCGCCTTGACCGCTAGGCTACAGGACAATTTGAAAATTGCGGATTCGGGGGTCGCACCCGACATGCCTGGCTTATGAGGCCCGGCTGGGCACTGGCCCATCCGCGTGTCGTTTTTAGGAAGCGGAAGCCGTGAGACTCGAACTCACAAACGCGTTGAAACGTCACCTGTTTTCAAGACAGGCTCCTCATCCAGCCGGATGACTTCCGTCGAAAAATGAAAATGCGAGAGCTGGATTTGAACCAGCACCACGACATTCAGAGTGTCGCGTCCTACCGTTAGACGATCTCGCAGAAGATTTCGACCCGAATTCAGAGTGGACCGCCAGGGAATCGAACCCTGTTTTCCTGCGTGCAAAGCAGGTGTCTTACCCAGTGGACCAGCAGCCCCAATAGAAACGATCTTTAATAGCAGATCGGAAATCTTCACGTAAAATTAAGTACTTGGTTCATGGATAAATCAAACCCGTTGTATCCAAGTTCTAGTGTCAAGCGCCTCGCCGAGGAGTCGAACCTCGTCCAACTGTTTCGAAGACAGTCATGCGTCCATCACACCCGCAAGGCGAACATCAAAATTCGAGAGGGCTGGGTGGGAGTCGAACCCACGCGTTGGTGCTTAACAGGCACCCGCTCTGGCCACTGAGCTACCAACCCGAAATCAGTCAGGCACCCTGGAGTCGAACCAGAAACTTCTTGTTCCCAAAACAAGCGTGCTACCATCTGCACCTCTGCCTGATTAATTCTTCTTTGAGTTCGGGGAGACGGAATCGAACCGTCAAGACTTGCTTCAAAGGCAAGCCGCCTAACCCGTAGGATCCCCAAGTCAATTGAAGTTGTGCGGGTGAGATTCGAACTCACAAACACCGGATCCTAAATCCGGCCGCTCAGCCGTTGGCGTACCGCACACTGTTGAATTCGCCAGTGCTGGCAAATCAATGACCTGTCCAAACAAGGATCAGGTCGTTTTTTGTAGAATCTCAAGAGACTCCAAACAGCGACCCATACCGGATTTGAACCGGTGATCTCCACCGTGACAGGGTGGCGTCCACTCCAGACTGGACTGATGGGCCGATTGAAAAGTGCTCTGCGAGAATCGAACTCGCGTAACCAGCTTGGAAGACTGGCACCTCAGCCATTCGGTCAAGAGCACAAAATTCATAACATCAAAAAGCGTCCAGTGGGAATCGAACCCACACTTCCGCCATGGCAAGGCAGTAGGCTACCACTACATCATGGACGCATTTACATTAACCAAGTTGTCAAAGATCAGTTGGAATTTTATTCCAAGTCAGAGCACCGGGAGGGACTCGAACCCTCGTCTCCGCTTTACAAGAGCGGAATCTTGGCCGCTAGAAGACCAGTGCTGTTTGTGAAATCAATGGGATCGGAAGGATTCGAACCTTCTCCGAACTGGGTAAGAACCAGCCATGCTGCCAATAACACCTCAATCCCGATATCTTTCAATTCAATTCAGTGCTGAAACCACTTCAGTGCTGAAGTAATTTCAGTTTCAAAAACAAGTTGGCGCGAAAGGAATCGAACCTTTCACCCGTTGCTTATAAGACAACCGCTCTCACCAATGAGCTACGCGCCAATCAGCATGCTTTGCCAAGTAGGGCCGGAGGGATTCGAACCCCCATCGTGCTGATTAAAAGTCAGCTGTGTTAACCGTTGACACCACGACCCCGAATAAAAATGAGTTCGTAATGTGCGTTTGTAACGAGATCGCATTTTGAGGATCCTCAAGTGGTAAAATTCGTAATTACATTTGTTATCAAAGTGGTAGCCCCAAGGATCGAACTTGGCGCGACCCGGGTATCAGCCGAGTTTGGGCAACCAGCCCTCGACTACCTTTAGTCTGTCTGAACTTCTCAAATCGTCGTTTTGGGTTCCGATCATGGCGTACCGGTACCGCAGTGGTTCGGGAGGCACTCGAATCCCCGTCGCCTGGGCTTCAACCAGGAGCTTTACCGCTTAAGCTACCGAACCGAAAAATTAAAGTGTGTGGGCCGAAGAAAATGGCCCCAAGACTTGGGCTCCACAAAGATGCTCAAAAGAGGGCAATAAAAAAGCCCGCTGTCATTGACGCGGGCTATCCAACAAATCGTTTTCTGGCCAAGCGTCTAAAATCGCATCGGTAGCGCGGTCCCAAAATTGCCTTGGGCGGCAAAATGATATTCGCGTTTCGATATATCGCTGAAACTTGACCGTAAACTCATCATCGAAGGAACTACCCGTATCAAATGTGTTGTTAATTAAAACTTGGTTGGCCCGATCAGGCCGCTTGGGATTTCATTGAAATCACTTTCGTCACAAGATAGACGAAACTTACATCTTCTGGTTCGCTCGAAATAGAAAAATATTTACGAGTTAATGAAATCATGAATCCCTAACAAGGAACACGTATATCTTGCCTTAAATTGACAGGAAAAATCGAAATCGAGAATCACCGAAACGTTGATGAATTCATTGGTGCGATATCCTGTGGGGAAATTATAAAATTTAAGAATCCGTGGTTTCGGTATTCTTGTATTTTGTTTTTTACAGGTTGGAGGCCGACGCCTCAAAGGCTGTGAATAAGAAACCGTCGGAGGTTTGTAGTTAATCCGCTGAAATAAATCTCAGAAAGAGTTGTGCGGCCATTGCTTGGGCGCGTGACAGCCCCGGCTTACCCGAAGTCGATCCTTGGGCTATGTTGGATCGGTACCAGGAGTAAATCAAATGACAGCTAACATTCTTGACGGCAAAGCGACATCCAAACAAATTCAAGCCGAAACCAAAACCAAGGTGGAAGCTTTTCAGTCAGAAAGTGGAATCACGCCGTGTCTGGCTGCTGTACTGGTTGGCGAGGATCCAGCCAGTCAGGTTTATGTTCGCAATAAAGAACGTGCGTGTCAGCGAGCTGGTATGAGGAGCGTTCTGCATCGTTTGCCAGATTCTAGCTCGACCCAGGATTTGTTAGACAAAGTAAACACCTTGAATAACGATTCCAGCGTTCATGGAATTCTGGTTCAACTTCCATTGCCTCAGCAGTGCGATGCGAGGGTCATTCTCGACGCAATAGATCCAGCGAAGGATGTGGATGCGTTTCATCCTCATAACGTTGGATTGATTTCTCAGGGTCGGCCCAGTTTTCTGCCCTGCACTCCTCATGGGATTTTGCAACTGCTCAAACGATACAACCTCTCAACATCTGGCAAACAAGTTTGTGTCATCGGTCGTAGTGATATCGTTGGCAAACCGATGGCAACGATGTTGATTCAACGTGACATCGGATTGGGGGCTGACTTCGCAAACGCAACGGTTACGGTTTGTCATAGTCGTACTGCAAATCTTGCGGAACAAACGTGCCAAGCTGATATTTTGATAGCTGCGATAGGGAAGGCCAATTTTGTGACTGCAGACATGGTCAAGGAAGGTGCGATCGTCGTCGACGTAGGAATCAATCGTACGGACAATGGTTTGGTCGGTGACGTCGATTTCACAGACTGCCAAGAAAAAGCAAGTTGGATTACACCGGTCCCCGGAGGCGTCGGACCGCTAACGGTTACCATGTTGCTCGAAAATACGCTAAAAGCCGCCGTCGATCAGACTTCTTAAAAACATTAGGTAATGGTAGTTGTCATCGGTTGTATGTTTTGACCTTTGATTTGATTCTTTTAAAATCAAACCATACCGTCGGCTATCCGGCGACCGAAATCACTTCCAGTATCCACGGGTGTTCCCCGTCGTTGAAATTCAGCCGACCGAATGTTGAATTTGGTATGATGATGCATCGGGTTGGATGTTTGAGACCGAACGATCCAGCACGGCTAGAGATACGTTGATTTAAAATAGGTTATGGGTGGAAAATTGACTGAATCGCTGGGAAGAAACCCGTGGTTACGTTCGCTAATGTTTTGCCTGATTTCTTTGTCGCTGATTTCAGTGACCGGTTGCAATGGCTGTCGAAAAAAGGATGACCAAGAGGCCAAAAAGAAAAAAGAAGAAGAGGAGAAAAAGAAGAAAAAACCAAAGCCAGATTTTGAAAGCAATTCTCCAGTTCTGTTGCCTGGCGTTTTCCCAGAGGCGAAAAAGTCGATTAAGGAACTCGAAGAAGAACGCAAAAGGGACCCACAGGCTGGATTCAACGATCCTGTGATGAGGATCAACCGAGCGAAACCGGGGCACTGGTATACCGCCAGTGTTCAGGCAATTGCAAACAACTTTAATTCCGAAAGCGAATTGACTGCATTTTCGATGGATGGAGTTTCTCGTCCGATTCGAATTCCCAGTACCGACTATTATCTCACCTCGACTCGTCCCGTTTCTATGCCCAAAGGGGAGTGGAAAAATTTTGAAACGAGTGTCTTTGTGCCCAAGCGGGACAAAATTAGCCCATCCATCAACGTGAATTATACGATCCACCGGTCGAACTCAGGTTCCAACCAGTTGATGTTTCCGCAGCCGACAATTTCCATGACGGAATTTCAACATCACGTGCTGTTACTCAGTACTCGGCCCGATAGTTACAACTTTTTAAAACTGACTGACAATTTTCAGTTGACTGGTCAAACGGGTGCGGGAACGGTGATCCCACCGTTTTATTATCTGGTTGCGACCGAACCGGGTGATCCTTCACCAATGCCGCAACATGTTTTGAATTGGACAACGATTGCCTACCTAATCTGGGACGATTTGGATCCAACAACGATCGACTCAGATCGGCAACAGGCAATCATTGACTGGATCCATTTTGGAGGTCAGCTAATTGTTAGCGGACCTGATAGTCTTGATAAGCTGCAGAATAGTTTTTTGGCCGACTACTTACCCGCTCAATTCGAAAGTTCTCGGGGGCTGACCAATCAGGATATCGAAGAATTGAACAAAAATTGGGCGGTTCCTGGTCGATACGATAAAACCAAAAGTCGAAAGCTTGTGTTGTCAGATAAAGTCCCTTTGTTGGGCGTCAATTTTAAGCCCCATACTTCCGCCCAATTTGTAGACGGTACCGGCGAATTAGCCATCGAACGTCAACTGGGACGAGGGCGCATTGTGGTCACAGCGTTTTCGTTAAATAACCCGACGATTCGGGCCTGGAGAAGTTTAAAAAGTTTCATCAACGGAGCATTACTTCGGAAACCGGCTCGAAATTTTGGCAAACTTAATAACCAGGACGTTGGTTTTGAATGGGTTGGCAATGGGACGCCCTGTTTCGATCCGATGATGAATACGACGCTTCGTTTTTTGTCTCGTGATCTTTCGAATAAGGACATTGGAACTCCAAGCATGCCCGAGAACATTCGAATCGATCAGGAAGACCCCGGTTTTCGAATGGGAAACTACGATGTTGGCGACGAATTGGATTTAATTCAATCTTACAGCGTCAACCCGACCAAAACCCAAGGTTTTCGAAACCTGGAAGACACTCGATACTTCGGAGGGTTTCAAGATGCCAGTCAGGCCGGACTCGGTGGGTGGAATGACCACAGTGGAATATCGGTTGCCGCCCGAAACTCATTAACCGAAGCCGCGGGAATCACTCCACCATCTTCCGCATTTGTTTTAAAGATGCTGGCGGTCTATTTGATTGTTCTCGTACCAGTTAATTGGTTTCTGTTCTGGATGATTGGAAAAGTAGAGTACGCTTGGGTGGCTGCTCCTATTATCTCCGTCGTGGGTGCTTTTTTTGTCATCCGCATGGCTTCGCTGGACATTGGATTTGTCCGCAGTAACACGCAGGTCGGCTTAGTTGAAGCGTATGGCGATTATTCTCGAGGTCACCTGAGCGAATATTCGGCTCTCTATACTTCGCTTTCCACTGGCTACAACGTTGACTTGGAAAATTCATCGGCTCAAACTTTACCGTTTGCGTCGACAGGGAAAAACGAAGCTTTCAAATCGAAGGAATCTCAAAGCGAGGTGAATTTTCGTCGAGGGGCTCAAAATCGCATTCGTGGATTTCAAATTCAGTCAAATTCAACGGGCTTGCTACATTCGGAAAATATGCTTGATCTGGGGGGAGTATTTTCGTTTACCGATGCCGAGGAAGGCGAGCAGCCTTACTTGTCCAATTCAACGGGAATTGCAGTCGAACATGTCGGAATTCTCAAACGGACACTCCAAGGGGACTACCAATTGGCTTGGGTGGACCAGCTGCCAAATGGCGAAGGAACAGAGCTTCAGTTCGAGAACGTCGCTAAAGAAAATCTGGGCGAACGTTGGTACGGAATTCCTGGTTTCGGAAACACCATGCGAGATGCAAGGGCATTGTGGCGTAGAAATTTTGGTAAGAGTGTCAGTGTTGAATATTCCGAATTAGAAAGTCTTCCAGAGCTGAAAGAAAACTGGCAACTTTACCAGCAGTACTTTTTCAGTGTCATGTCTCGTAAAACAGGAAATGAGGCATCTCTTATTTCATCTTACGAATTTGCAACCATTTTTCGACGGCTCAACAATTTATCGGATATCAATGTGGGTGGCATGTTGGATAAAGTTATCGGTAATTTGACTCTCGGAAAAGGTGAGGTTCGGCTAGTCGGAGTCACAACACAGCGTCTTGGAGCGACTCGTTATGATCCCAGTTCGACCCAAACTAATCGAATGTCATTGGTGGTCGTTCACCTGACCCTGCCCAAACTACCTAAGGCTTCTGCAGATTTAAATACAGCGGAAGACTTCCGGGTGGTTTCCGACCTAGACCGAGAAAAAGAAATGGAAATCTTCGACGACGAATTCCAGGACGCCCCATAACAAAGCTGGTCGACCAGTTTCCGATTCGGTCGGAATCATCGAGCGAAAACAGGCCGATCAAATCGCACTGAACCTAACGAAAAACTGAAAATAATACGAAGCCAAGCATGATTGAATTAAAAGGATTTGGTAAGGACTACGGTGAATTTACCGCAGTCGAAAACCTGGATTTAAAGATTGGCGAAGGCGAGATGTTTGGTTTTATCGGCCCTAACGGAGCTGGGAAAAGCACGAGCATTCGATTTTTGGCAACCCTGCTTCGGGCCAGTCGGGGTGACGGAACCATCAACGGCTATAGCGTTTCACAGGACCCAATGAATGTTCGTCGCAGCGTCGGTTATATGCCCGACGCGTTTGGTGTCTATGACGGAATGAAAGTCTGGGAATTTCTTGATTTTTTTGCAGTCGCCTACAAAATCGGGCGGACTCAGCGAAAGCATGTCATCAAAGATGTGCTGGAACTGCTCGACCTCACCTATAAGCGTGACGATTACGTCAACGGCCTGTCCCGCGGAATGAAGCAACGTCTATGCCTTGCCAAGACTTTGGTCCATGATCCGCCCGTTCTGATTCTTGATGAACCGGCCAGCGGACTGGACCCCCGAGCTCGAGTCGAAGTCAAGGCACTGTTAAAAGAGCTTCGGCGAATGGGGAAAACGATTCTGATTTCAAGTCATATCCTGACCGAGCTTGCCGATTGTTGCACGTCGATCGGAATCATCGAACGAGGGAAACTGTTAATGCATGGCCCCATCGATGAAGTTTATCGGCAAATCCGAGGCAATCAGGTCATCGAAGCGCGATTGGGAAGTAATTTTGACACCGGACTGTCAATCATCAGAAGCAACCCGAATGTTCAGGATGTTCAAGTGGACGGAAGCAAAATCGTGATTGAGTTTGCTTCAGCTGACCACAATCCAGCCGAATTGTTGAAATCTCTGATTCATCACGAAGTCGAAGTGATTAATTTTGGCCAGAAAGATCCTAACCTGGAAGACGTCTTTATGATGGTAACTAAAGGGCTTGTTTCTTGATTGAATTGGCGATTCTTACTCATCGCCGATTTGTACCGACTCAATAGCATCCCTCCAGTCGTCCCGTAACTTGGCAGCACAAAAAAACCGGGCCATGATAGGCCCGGCAAAGATTGTGTCAGCCCACCCGGGCTTTCAACCAAAATGAAATTCTTGAATAGCGGTTAGCTTTTCGACGCCACTTTTTTGGGTTCACCCAAATAGGCAGCTCGACTGGGTCGCGACATGAGTTTATTAGCCATTTCGTTGCCGATAAATTCTTCTTTGTCGGGATCCCATTTTAAATCTTCTCCTGCCATCAAAACGATATTGCATAGGTGGCAACTCGTCATCGTTCGGTGGTGGGTATAAACATCTGAAATGGGGTCAGTTCGATCACCGATGCAATCAAAGAAGTTTTTCATGTGGTTGGAAATCGGTTTGTTCTTGTAGAGCTTGGCCATCGCGTCTTCAAGGTTTTTGTTGTCCTGATCGGTCAACTGTTCAACAGGCTTTCCGGTCAGCTTTCCTCGATTGACGAAAATTCGCCCGCGGCTTCCCTGGAAAAGGATGCCGTTTCCAAAAGAAGTCTTTCCGTCTTCTGAGTTGTAATTGTCGTTGACATTGATGACGGAGTCGTTGGCAAATTTTAAATCAATGCTAAACTTAGTGGCCGCATTGTATCCGTTTTCTAGTTTTGCCTTGCCATCAAAGAAGTCGACCCAATTGAACCCTTCCGGAACGACTTTTCCCCATTGGCCCGTTCCCGATACCGAAACGGGTCCTGTTTGATCCAGTCCCAATGCCCATTGAGCAATATCGATATGGTGCGCACCCCAGTCCGTCATTTTTCCGCCGGAGTACTCCATGTACCATCGGAAAAACTTCCGACGTTCCAGTGAATAGTCCGCTGCCATGGCTGGGCCAAGCCAGAAATCCCAATCAAGGTTTTCAGGTACATCAGAATTTTCAAAGGGCCCTTCACCGGGGGCTCCCCCAATAGCAACGTAGGCATTGACGTTGTCACCGATGTAGCCGCCTTGAACCATGGCAATCGCTTTGAGAAATTTTCGACCCATTTCAGTTCGCTGTTGAGTGCCGACTTGAAAAACTTTTCCGGTCTCTTTGACTACTTTGCAGATCTCTTTTCCTTCGTCGATAGTCAACGTCAGCGGTTTTTCACAATAGACGTCGCAACCTGCTCGAAGTGCATAAATGGCGATCGGAACATGCCAATGGTCATTGGTTCCTATCGTTACGATATCTGGTTTTTCCGTGTCGATCAGTTTTCGATAATCGACATACTCTTTTAATTTTCCGCCATAACGTTTGTCTGCATTAAATTCGGCCGTATGAAGCGAATCCACGTCACAAACGGCGATCATTTTTCCATGATTGGTGGCCGCATGAGCGATGCTTCGACCTCGATTGTATCGTCCGCGGCTTCCCCCGACCCCAATGGCGGCAACGGTCAAGTCGTCATCATATTGGCTTCCCGATACTTGGCTTGTCCAAATATAGGGAATCGATGTCAGGGCTGCGGAGGCGGCAGCCGTCTTTTTAATAAAGCTTCTTCGAGATGGTTTCACGGTCGTACCCCGTATTGAATTGTTGGTCAAAATCACCGTCCAGTATATTTGATCGAGTTGGACGCGAACAACAGATTCAATTGAATTTTTACCACGACATTTCAAACGTTGGAGTGCTCAGCATCCCGCGGCAGCCCGATTTTTATTAGCGATTGCTCGGATAAAAGATAGATGCTTGGATGTTGTCAGCCAAATACGGCAGCGACGCACGGTATCGCAGTCAATAAAACTCAACTCATGTTGAAACGCTGGCTAAGCTTCCCGATGAATTCAAATGAATTTTTTGCGAGC
>JBCCSJ010000121.1:0-15052 GCA_039200505.1 Planctomycetota bacterium
ATGTAGTCGGGGTCTTCGAGGGTGCTTCCATAGTCGCCGGCACTCCAACCGGGAATATGGTTGGGGCGTCCCCGATTCGCCGACCGCATTTCCCAATTCGTTGCCCAACTTTGGCTTGCGTCTTCGACTAAAAGGCGATCCGAATCAAAGTGAAAGACTTTCCCTTGTCGGTAGCTTTGGGCACCCAGGATCACGGTCGTGATTGCTGCAGCACCCAATTCAGGATCATTGTTCACCTGCAAAGGATCGTTTGCGATCATCGCATCGATCCAATTTGAAAAATGGGCGTAGGTTGTGTCCTTCATCTGTGGCGTATTGATAGTTTCGGTTTTGAGCTTGCTGTCCCGCGTAACCTGAGGGCGTTCGGGTACGAACTCAAATGAATCAAACTTCTCACCTGTTCCAAAAACAAATGATCCAAAATGACCACGAATCGTTTGTTGGATAGGAGTATTCTGGCAAGCCATTGTGGCGGTCACCAAACCTTGGACCCCTTCGGGAAAATCTGCCACGACGGTCGCGACATCGGGAACGTCGCGGCCATCATATTCAAGAAAAATGCCACCGGCACCGCAGACTCTTGCCGGGAAACGAAGTCCGGTTGCCTTTAGCATAGTTGTGGTTCGATGGACGAATAAATCGGTGAACATTCCCGATCCGTAGGGCCAAAACCGTCGCCATTGTTTGTATTTGGCACGATCAAAAGTTTCGAATTCGGCAAGCCCCTCCTCGACACCCAGCCATTTTTTCCAATCAATGTTTTTGGGTGTCATTTCAGGATCCAACGCGTAGTATCTCCACTGGCCCATCGCGGAATTTCGAAAGAACTCAGTTTGATACATCAGGACCTTGCCAAGTTTTCCTTTTTTGAGCAACTGATTGACTTGCGGCCATAACGGAAGGCTGGTCGATTGCACTCCGACCTGCATCACCTTGCCGGACTTTTGCCACGTTTTCATGACGTCGATCGCTTCGTCGACCGTTTTTGTCATCGGTTTTTCGCAGTAAACGTGCAATCCTTTGTTTAATGAATCGACGGTCTGTTTGTGGTGCCAGTGATCAGGAGTTCCAATGCACACGGCGTCGAGGTCCTCGTTTTCCAGCATTTCGGTGTAGTCAACAAACGTAGAGGGTGACTTGCCGGTTTCCTTTTTAATATGCGTCGCGGCACGGTCGGAGTGAACGGAATAAACATCACAAACACTTGCGCATTCGATAGGCAAGCCTTCCCCTTGAAGTTTGGTGAGTCGTTTGACGTGGGCTCCGAACCCTCGACCGCCCGGCCCGATAAAACCGATTCGAATTTTTTCCAACGGGCTAGAAGAAGGCTGTGCTTGTAAGGAAGAGTGGACTGAATGAGCCGCGACGAGAGAGCCAGCGGCCGCAGTCGATTTTTTGATGAAATCCCGCCGGTTCGATTTTTTGGAAGCCACGTTGATTCTTTCAATGTGAGTAAGTGTATTTCGGAGTGCTTAGAATTTGGATTCACAATCCTCCCTCATTATTGGCATTGGGTCTATGTTTTGTTGCTTTTAACAGCGATTCCGAAGATCGAAGATGTCGGGTAGAAAACCGGTGAGAAGCGTGATCCAATGCGGTGAATCAAAATTAAATCGGCCGTGGCCGATGCTGACCAAATCAAATCAGGCTGAAACTATGAATGTGCCGCCCAATATTCGACTTTTAATCGACGGTTACAATTTGATTTTCTGCTGCGGGCTTCAGGGAAAGCATCGCAGCCCCACTGCCCTTCAACGGGCTCGAAACCGACTGGTTTCCAGTTTGGATTTGCACCTTCCCGACGCAATGAAAAGTCGAACGGTTGTCGTGTTTGATGCGTCAAAACTGCCAATTCGTGAAGACGTTTCGACTCATTTTCACAATCAAATCCGGATCGAATATGCGACAACATTTGATGATGCTGACTCGATGATTGAGTTTCTAATTCGGAAAAACTCAAACCCCAAAAGCCTGACGGTTGTCTCAAGCGATCACAGGATTCACAAGGCCGCAGAAAAGCGAAAGGCCAAACCGGTCGACAGTGAGATTTGGTTTGAGAAACTGGAATCCAGCCAACTCTTAAAAAGCCAAACAAAAAACGATCGCGACGATTCAAAAACGGAAAAGGAGATTCCGAACGAGATCGAGGCGATCGATTGGGCAGCTAAGTTTGAAGATGAATTAGAATAACGACGGATATTCAAAGTTGATGATTTAGATTCGTCGTCTTTTACCAATCAAGGCCAAGCTAATCAAACTTAGAACAGCGACGCTGCCAGGTTCCGGAATGGCTGCATTCACACCTTGGACCACGATATTGTCGATCGCAAGGTCTTCGTCACCGGAATCGAGTCTAAATTGGAACTCCAAATCGAGCGTTGTGCCGGTACCAGCGATGACACTTTGAAAGTTGGCAAAGGTTTCAACGATTTCGGTCCCATCCCCCAGACCATCGAAGTTGGTGTCTACTCTAGCCGAACCATTGAAGGTGCCTGAACTCTCGTCGGAACGAATGGAAAAAATTAACTGTTGTGCACCGCCGTCGATACTGGCAAAAACGTCGAAAAAGTCAGTTCTGTCCCAATCCTCATCCCCGTTTGTTGCATCATCCTCGGCAACCAATAGATCTAAAGTTAAGTCGGTGAAATCGGTGATATCAATCCCGGTGATCAATACGCTTTGTTCAATTGGCCCACCCTCGGCGTCGATATCCTGGGCAGCAAAAAAGAAACTACCTTGTGAGCCAAGATAGTTGCCTGGAACTCCGGCAGAATCAGTTCTTGTAAAGTAATCCGCTCCTCCATCGTTGAATTCGCCATCTGAGGTCGTGTAACCCACTCCCGCGCCGTCCTCGAAAGTGACAGAAGTGATCACGTCGGCTTGAACCAATCCGGCCAAAGTAACTAAAGCTGTAAAGGCAGATGTCCTGATGAGATTTACTAACATTTTGTTTGTTCTCGGGTTGATTCCAAAGGTGAAAAATTCAAGCAGATTTGGTTAGCCAAACTGAGGTTGCCAAGGTTTTGCGGTTTCAGCTTTGTCGTTGGGTTGGGTGGTCTGCCGACCAAAAATAATCCATATTCAGGATAGTCACGTGGACTCACTGAATAAGGCATCGTGATGAATATAATCCGAAAATTAGACCGTTGGGAGGGAATTCCCGATAACCTTGGAGTTCTTCGCCGAACTTTAATGTTTCGACGGTTGCGCGAAGCAGCCAAAATAGACAAATCAGGCATAACTCGTCAACAATTCACGTATTCGGGTAAAAATGGAAACGAGAACTAAATACACCGCCCAAGCGCGAACGAAAACTGTGGCTACTGTGGGGCCGGCTTCCGTTTCTCAGCCAATCTTGGAACGATTGATCCTTGCTGGTGCCGATGTTTTTCGAATCAATATGGCCCACGGCAGCCGTAGCGATCATCAGACCGCTATTGAAAATATTCGAGCGGCGTCGGCCAAAACAGGGTTACCGGCCGCTATTTTAGTGGATCTTGCTGGGCCCAAGATTCGCCTCGGTCAACTGACCCAAAATCCGTTGACGCTGGAGAATGATCAGGAAGTCAAGTTTATACGTGGGGAGACCGCAACTCGTGACGACGAATTGACTTGCATTTATGAAACGCTGATTGACGAAGTCGAACAAGGCGATGAAATCATCCTTGCTGATGGAATTGCTCGTTTGGAAGTCACTCACAAGAATCAAGATCAACTGTTTTGTCGTGTTGTTGACGGAGGCCAGATAAGGTCTCGCCAAGGGGTGAATTTGCCCGGAACCAAATTAAGCGTCCCGGCCCTTGGTCCAATCGATAAAGACAACGCCAATTGGGCGGCTAACCTGGGTGTCGAATATGTGAGTCTCAGTTTTGTGAGGAATGCCCAAGAAGTCGAGGAATTGAAATCGATTCTTCGTTCGCAAGGTAGCCAGGCGTTGGTCGTTGCAAAAATTGAAAAAAGGGAAGCGCTTTTGGAACTCGATGCCATCGTCGAAGCAGCTGGAGCGGTGATGGTGGCCCGAGGAGATTTAGGAGTAGAAATTCCGATTGAGCAAACTCCGGGAGAACAGAAACGGATTATTGGAAAATGCTTGCAGCATCGAAAACCAGTCATTGTGGCCACTCAGATGCTAGAAAGTATGCACACGTCAAAGCAACCGACTCGTGCTGAAGTCACCGATGTGGCCAATGCCATTCTTGACGGGGCCGACGCCTGTATGCTGTCCGGTGAAACTGCGATCGGTGAGTACCCAGTCGAATCCGTTGCGATGATGAATCGGATCATGAAAGAAACCGAGAAAGTTTTTGAGACCGAACAGTCTCGGATGACGGCTCACTCAACCCAATGCGAGTGGCCGATTGCAGACGCTATCGTTTTCGGAGCTGCTCAAATTGCAAATCGCGTCAGTGCAAAAATGGTCGTGATCGCCAGCAGTGGTATCGAGACCGGGTTATCCAAGTCCAAACAAAGAGATTTTATTCCGACTTTATGCGTCACCGATGTCTTTCAAACGTTTCATCAGATGTCCCTATTTTGGGGAGTGATCCCTGTTTTAAGCTCTCAGAAAATTGAACAGCCTCAACTGCAGCCGTTTGTGAACGCATGGGCCAAAGAGAATCTGGACCTACAAGTTGGGGACCGGTTCGTGGTTGTCGTTGATACTGACTTGTTGCCAGGAGTCCACGACTCACTTCACGTCGCAAGGGTCGACTGACGGATGACGACAGTTGATCCAGTTGGTTATTTATCGAAGTGTGCGGCCAAGGCGGAAACCGACGGAAACGATCCAAAAAATATTAAAAAAGGCCCGTTTGCCATGGTGTGACAGACGGGCCATTGGGACTGCAAAAAAGCTGGCATTCGCTACGTTTTAGATTAGCTTTCCATGAGGGGTTTCGCCTTAGATCTTGCAGGTGCCGTGTTTGGCTATCTTGAACTGCGTCTTCCTTGACGACATGATCCAGTTGCATTTGCCATGCCAAATCCAGCGAAGTTGATCGAAAGCATCGCAGCCCGTTAAATGAATTGAATTGCCGCTTCAAACCGCGATCATTTGCAAGCGTGACCGTGCAATTTTTTCAATTCGATTGCGCCATTTGTAATTCCTACATGCCCGAATCGGATTGGATCGCCTGAAGTAAGCTAATCGTAATGGCTTCAAAAACCATCTGTTGTTTGTCAAAGTCGCGATCTTCCGCCTGCTGCCAAACAATGATCAGGTACGGTTCGGTTTGAATGAGCTTGATTTGAGCTCGGATTAAAAAGTCGAGACAATAGAAAAGCACATCCACTCCTTCGGCGACATGTCCCCCGACTTCGTTTTTGAGTTTTGAAACCTCGCAATCTTCGTAAGTATCCATCAACGTTGTCAGGGTTTCTTTAAAGATCTCGTCGCCGTCACTGTCGGTAGGATAAACGTGCACGCTCCAAGTCGTGCTCCCGTCGGGAGTTTCCAGCGAGATTACATGGGGCAGGTCCGTATCGATTTCGTCGATAAGTTTCCAGTTCTCAGGGTACAAAAATTTGATGCCAAGGCGATCGTATGTAGCTGTCATTTAACGCTAGCGGAAAGGGGATAGATTGGGGCCAGACTTAAATTATATCGGTCAAGTTGAAGTTGTTTAAGAATGCTGGTTAATTCAAATGATCATAGGACTCCAAATGTACCGATATGGTAAGAGGCGATTTCGATTGCTATAGTCCCGCTTCCCGAAACGGCCAGCCTGGATCCCCCACTTGAATTTGATATTTAACAAACTCGATTTGCGTTGGTTCAAGGCATGCTGTTTGATCTGGCTAGTGTTTACCGTCGCTGGGTGCCGTGCGATTCATCCTTTCGCCGAAAAATCAAGAGCTGGTCTAGCAACGGCCAAAAGTTGGGCCAATCGGGGCTTAGAGGCCTTCCAGTGCGGGCACCTCAGCCAAGCCAAGGGGTGGTTCCTCAAAGCGGCCAACGAAGACCCAGGGGATTTTCGTATGCGGGCCAATCTGGCTCGAACGTTTCGGCAAAGTGGGGACTTGGCTGAAGCGATCGAGCAAATGAGCCAGGCTGTCGAATTGTCGCGGGGCGATCTCGAATTGCGAATCGAATTGGGTGAAATGTACCTCGAATCGGGGAATTGGCTTACCGCTCGCCGTCAGGCGGAAATCGCACTCGATGCCCGTCAGAATTTTGGACCAGCCTGGTTGCTACTTGGAAAGACGGATAAGTCTGCTGGGGATCACGCATCGGCACTGGCGAACTATCAGCGTGCCATTGGGCACGGATTTTCCGACTCAGATGTCCAGATGGAATTGGTCGATGTTTATCAAAAAATGAACCAACCGTTTCGAGCGCTATCCACGATCGAACAAATGTTAAGTCGATATTCGGGGTATGACATTCCGCAAGAAGTGCTAGTTTCTAAGAGTGATATCCTGGTGCAACTGAACCAATTGGAACCTGCGATTGAAATCCTTGAGCAGGTTGTTGAAACAGACGGAAACGAGCAAGCCTATCTAAAACTGGCTCAAGCTCTCTCTCTCGCCGGCAAAGATTCCCAGGCTCGGCTGACCCTCAACGAGGCGAAACGTTTGTTCCCCTCCAATAGCGACTTTGATAACCAGGCCAGAAGCGTCTCTTCTGGATTCGAGCCTCGACCTGACGGAGTTGTAGCCAGATAGCCTTCAAGGTTTCAGGCTGTAATGATCCTTAAGATCGTTAAATCAGGTGCTGAGAGCTGTTGTTTTGTGATCCGAATTCAAGGATCGTCCAAGCGGATTGGTTTTCTGAAGCATGTTTGGACGATGGGACTTTGGAGCACGAGATGCATACAGAACCGGTACCCTGGCGGCAGGGGGTCAGGTTCAAAACAAAGTGCTTCGAGGCCGAGGGCCTTTTACGCAGGGAGAAGAGATGAGTTCGGATCAGAGAACATTCGGAGAGGGAAATCCTCAATTCGACCCTAATGCCTTTGTGGACCGGCGAAACCCGGACAACCGACGATCGACTCCCGGACTCGAGCGACGGCAGTTCGCCAATTCTTATTACGGTCTGACACCAGACGCTGCTGAACTAGGGCGGGCGATCGATCAATACAAATTAATAAATCGTCGACGATTTATCACCTACGAGGAAATGTTGTCGGTCATTAAGTCGCTTGGGTATTCCAAGTAATTTCTACCCGTCCCGGTTGAGATCGTGGATCAAAAGGCCGTCTGATTCCGCCTGAGAGCGGGATAGAAATCCCAAACAGATATTGAATAAATCTTTGGCTGTCAATTTTTATTCTTGGCTGGAGCAGGGTTTTGCCAGTAACCCTTCATTTTGTCGACTCAGTTAACGGATAGCAGAGTTATTGCCGTGTTGACTCTATCGAGCAATCGCTCAAAAACTTGAGGATCCGCATGACACCGGTTGGTGCGGGCACAGCAGACAAAATTTCGTTTGGAGGGTGTCGCCCTTTCAGGGCTGTATGTCGAGTTTCCATGGTTCCCAGGGCGTTGCCCTGGGCTTCTTTGTTAAAGCCCTTTGGGCTTCATGTTTGGGCTTCGTTTTTTGGGCTTCGTTTTTTGGGCTTCGTTTTTTGGGCTTCATGTTGTGGGCTGCTGCAAATTGATGGTTCCCAAAATTCGGAAGTCGACATGAAAGTGGGAGGATAAGCAGTCCAAGCTCCCCGTCGGCTTAGCGTCTGAATGAACCTAATGGCCCTTGCAATAACGGGTCGGTCAACTGATCGCATCTTAACAACCCAATGGTTCTTCCTTTGGGACCGACAACGCGAACAATCGACTTTCGGCTGGAATGCAATTGAAGAATCGCTTCTCCAAACAATTCTGTGGAAGAAACGTTGGTGAATTCTCGAACGAGATCTTTGGGAGACTTCTTCGGATCGATTAACAGATCCACCGTTCGGACGTAACCGATCACATTATTGCGGTTGGTTTGGTAAACGGGGATATCGGCAATGCTCTTCTGTTTAGCGAATCGAAGTGCTGACTCTCTAGATTGGTCCACCGAGATCGATCGAAGCTTCGCCAACGGCGTACAAAACTGCACGACGGGTTGAGCGGCGAAATCGAAAAAGTTTTGCCCCAGCAATCTCTGGGTAGGGTGTAAAATCCCAGCTTCCATTCCCTCTTCGAGTACTTTTTGCAGTTCTTGGCGAGCCAGAGTCAGACGAATTTTTTCGGGGGATTCACCCAATAGGCTTTCCAATAGGCGACCCATCACCCACAACATCGCCGCGGCAGGTGCAAAAATACAGGTGAACAATAAAAACAGGGGAGCACAAAATCGGAGTAGATAATTGGGAGCTTGAAAGAACAAGTTCTTGGGTAACAATTCGCCGTACACAAAAATCAACGGCGACATCGCAACCGGAGCGATCAATTCAATCGTACTGGAACTCATCGTCGATTTGGTAAACAACACAATCGCTAGACTGGTCAGATAGTTGGCTACGTTATTACCTATCAATGTCGTTGCGACGAATAAAGTAGGGTTGTTAATTAACTTGATAATCAGATTAGAAACTCGGTCACCGTCCAGGGCAGCCAAAACAAACCTGACTCTGCTGGCTCGGTAAAATCCGGTTTCATTGCCACTAAAAAAAGCACTTAAGAAGACACCCAAGAACAAGATGAAAACCGATAGAAGGATCATTTGTCGTCCTGCTCCTGAGATCGGATTTCCATTTGAACCAGCATATTCCCTCTTTGAGACGCGTCGAGAACAGTAAATTCGAATGGTCCCCACTGGCAAACATCACCCGTTTCAGCCAGCCTCTGCAGCGATTCCTGAATCACACCTCCGACGGTAACGCTGAAGGTGTCCGGGACTTCCATTTCCAGTTGCCGAGCGAGTTGTCGCAGGCTCATGATTCCAGAAACTCTCCAGATGGAATCGCCCGTTTTTTCCATCGACGGCATGTTTAGAAGTCGAGAACTTCGGCTTGGTTGATAGGCGAATGCGGTTTCTAAAATATCTTCGATGGTCAGGATTCCGATGGTATCGCCGAATTCGTTAACGACAACGGTGACCTCGCGATCCCGATGTGACATTTTCTCCATCGCATCGGCAACAGTAGCGCACCACGGAAGGTAAAGCACGGGAAGGGCCATTCTTTCGAGGTGATCGTTATCGAGGTCGAACTGGTTATCTAATCGAATCGCGCGGGCGATTTCGATGCTGTCAGGCTCGGTAATCAAAAGGTATCCACTTGCGGGTACTTCGCCACGAAGGTGTTCAATTTGCACGGGCGGTCGAAAGGAAACGAATTGAGTCCTCGGTCTCATCCATTCTTCAACACGGATCGTTGACAGCGAGACGATATTTTGCAGGACCTGCTGTTCTTGTTTAATCAACGCGGCATCATTACCGGAATGCTCAATAGCGCGCTCTAAATCGGATATTTCAAGAAAAGGTTCGGCCGAAAATTCGGGCCAGATTAATCGTCGCGAAATCGTGTTGATCGATTGCAAAAGTGGCATCAGCGGATCGACCATTCGGACGGCCCAGGAAAGGGCGACACTAAATTGTTTTGCCAGCCATCTCGGTTTCAACACTCCGACGCTTTTGGGCAGCATTTCGCTAAAAAAGATGATTGAAAACAGGGAAGCTCCCGCGAATAGAACAGCGCCTGATTGGCCGTAGGCCTTTTCGATTTTGATTGCGGCAATCGAGCTAAGTGAAAAATAGCTGATGTTGATCAACAAGTTCCAAAAAAGAATCGCTGAAAGAAGCCGGTCGGGATTACTCAGCAGGTTGGCTGCCGCTTTTTCCCCGGAAGTTCCCTGACGCATTTCCCGACGATCGCGGGGCTGAAGGTAAAACAGTGCTGCTTCGCTTGCCGAAAAAAAACCGGAACAGGCCATTAGGGTGGCCATCGCAATTAGCCAAAACAGTAATTCAAAAAAGAAGTCCATTAAGTTTGAATATAGTAGACGCCTCGAAACCAATGCAAGCAAGCTTGATGAATCGGGGCAGCACGATTCATTCGCCGTCCGCAGTTTTCGCCCGATCCGAAGAGACAATAAATTCGCTCAAACGAGGAATCATCATGGCAGTCGTTGCCCAGCCATAGGTAAAGCAGAACACGATCAATGCCGACAGGAATTTTTCCAGTAGCAAGCTGGTGATCGAATAAAACATCGCGATCGGCAACAGCCCCGAAGCAATCACCATGGCCGTTGAAGGGGTGTTTCTTCCCAGAGAGACATAAAGCCCAATGGCACCTCCAACGATCACCGCAAGAAATGGCCCCAATTGAGCTTCGACGTTTCCGGTAAACGAGATCATCATCGCCATCGAAGTGACCACTCCAAGAAACAAGAAGAACACGGTTCCCAAGCTAATGGTAATCGCTTGACGACTGCTGCTGTACGACATCCCTGCATGGATACCCAACATCGTGACGAAGACGTAAAGGAACGAAAGTCCAACGACCAGATACGAAAAATTTTCAACCGTCATAGCCTGGTTGTAGGCGAGATAGCCACAGATCAGGATCGGTAACAGAATCATGTCCGACACGACGTAGAGAACTCCTAAAAGCTTTCCGAACAGGAATTCACGTGGAGAAATATCGGTTACTCGAAGCAAGTCAAGTGCGCGTCCGTCTCTTTCGGTCGTAATCGAGGTGACCGCCAAAGCATTTACCATCACGATACTGACCAAAATAAATGGAGCTAGAGGTCTGGCAATCGCTGGAATCGTGACGCCGACGTCCCCGGTTACTCGGGTTGCGACACCCGAGGAAACCAGCGAGTAGACCGCGAAAAACACGGAAGCTGCCAGCAACCAATAAGCAAGCCGAATGAATAGAATTTTTCGGCCATACGCCCACGTTTTCATCTCACGCCAAAGGATTGGATTGTCCCAAACGTTGCGACTTTTTTGGCTGGCTTCACGCTTGCGGTCGTCGACATGCCCGCTTCGAAGTGTTTCTGTTTGTTCGACGAGTTGGCGTCCCGTGGTTGATTCGTTAGTCGTTTGTTGATCCAAAACTAACTGACCGGTGAACATATCTACTTTATCATCGTCGGCAGATTCGGACTGCTTTTGGCCGACTCGGACATCACGATTGGGATTCCATTTTCGCACCCGCATGACCGCGTAGCCAGATAGCGAAACGCTCACAACCGCTGAGGCAATCAAGTAGGGAACCACTGCGAAAGACCAAGTTGTCGAAACAGTTGGGTGGCTTGCCGCAAGAATGGCTCGCAGTGGATTGGTGGCACCGGCAAAGAGCGTTGAATCGAATGGAAAATAACCTTGCGTCAATAACGAAAATCCTTCCCAAAATCCTAGCCAGAAAACAATGCACATCGCGACCAATGCCAGCGTCTGAAAAGTTTTCTCGCGCCAAAAAGCGATCGTCGCCCCCAGGCTTCCCGCCGAAAGGGCGGTAATGGATGTAACCGCATAAGTCCAACCGACTTGCTGAAACGAGGTTCCTCCAAACAAGACGATAAGCATAAAGATTGGCAGGCTGGCGATGAGCATGACGCCTACATTCAGCAAGGTGGCCAGCAATTTTCCAACCACCAATTCGCTGTTAGTCAGTCGACTCATCAACAACAGAATGAGGGTTTGGCGGTCTTTTTCAATTGCAATGTTGCTGGCCGATTGCATGGCCGACAAAAACAGGATAAGTCCAAGTTGCAAAGGTGCCAGGATTTGAAACAAAACGGCGCCGAACCTTGCCATATCCCCCACGTTCCGAATCCGCTGGGTGCCGGTGAGCACCATCCAGGCAGTACACATCAGCAACAACAAGGCGACCGCATAGATGGTTCTCGTGATGTAGTGTCGTGGTCGCCGAGGGGCAACGACGGCTTCTCTTGAAAAAACGGGGCCAACTAACAAAGGAATCTGCTCCAGCGAGAGCTTTCAAAGGAATCTTTCTGCATCAAGTATAACCTGACTCTAAATTTTGATCAGGCCTAGCCAGTTGGCTCAAACCGCCTGCGACGTTTGTGACGATTGGGCCTCTCATGATTGTTTCGGCATCACTCAAAAGTTGGGTCGAAGTTGCAAGGAGTGATGACACGTATCCGGTACGCCAACTTTTACTCAATGGTTTGCCGGAATCGCAAAAAAAACACTTCTGGGAAAGCGGTTGGCTGGCCAAGTGTGGCCAATCAATAGGTGGTGAAGATCCGATTGTAAGATGCGAATTTGAAATATGGCCGTTTAGTCGTGGCTCTGTTTTGGTCTCACCAAGGTTGGCTAGGCGACTGTGAAACGGCCGAGCCTAACTTTCAAACCTGATAAACCGCCAGTTTATCTTCTGAATTTGGGGGTTGGCCGGTATCATCGTCTGTTTGGTTTCCCGAACATGCAGAAAATTTGATGACACAAGAATCCCAAGCTCTGCCGTCGAATCGCTATTTTATCGAAGTTTCAGGGGCGGGCATTCCTGAAATTGATGGACTGTTTGTCCCCTCAACGGAGCCTCCTAAAGAGTCAGAATCTGGAACGCTTTCCAGTTTAGGGTATTGGAACGGAAAACTGGCATGGGATCGAGCCGATGGAAAATGTGAACGAAATCCTTCTCTTTCTTATTCCAATAGCTATCGCTCCTGGAGGATCGCAAGGCTCGACGGTCACTTGGCCTATCACATTACCTGTGAGGATGATCTGCCGCCAACGGACCGCCCATGGGATGTCTATAAAATGGGCGTCGAACCAGCTCCAAATTTGAAACTGCACTTCTTCGATCCGCGTCTGCCCTGCCCCGCACCGAATGTGATTTTTGTGTTGGGTGGACCTGGGGCTGGAAAGGGAACCATGTGCGAACTTGCCGAACTTCAACTCGGTTGGGTTCATTTATCGACTGGCGAACTGTTGCGATCTGAACAGGAAAAAGGAACTGACGTTGCCAATACGATCAAGCAGCTATTGGCAGGCGGGAACCTGGTTCCCGACGAAATCGTAGTTCGATTGGTCAGGCAGGCCATGGAGTCGATCACCCGCTCTACTGGGAAACTTAACTTTTTGATCGACGGTTTTCCGCGGTGTCTTGGAAATGTTGAACAGTGGAATAAAGAATTTGGCTCCGAATCCGGTCTGCCGAAAATGCTCTATTTTGAATGCCCTTACGATGTGTTGGAAAAACGAATTTTAGGGCGAGCCAAATATACCGGTAGAAGCGACGACAATCTGAAGGCTTTGAAACAACGATTCGATACATTCAAAGCAGAAACTTTGCCGATTGTGGAACTTTTTCGCAACCAATCCAATTGCATCGAAATTGACACCGGTCGAAACCGGCAAGCAGTATATTCGGAAGTTAGCCAGCATTTGGCGGAATTTACTTCAGAGGAAACAAGGAACCAGCCGCTCACTGAGCGGGCTGAAATGTTGTTGGGTCTTCGACCCTTCCCCAAAGAAAAAATCTAATGGGTGCTTTTGATGGGCGGCCTAAAAAACCTTAAATCGGTAAAAATGACCTGAAACATGGGTCGTTGGGGGTTATCCTTCTCGGTAGGTCGGCGATATCTTTGATTTTGGCTGAAAATCGGGCAAACAATCAATAAATTGGCCGAAACAAGTGTCTTTCCAATGAGCAGATTCCACGGATTTTGATGACGTTGAATTCCGAGTCTCCGAATACGAATTCCCCGCTGGATCCCAAACAGGTCGAAGCGGCCTATGAGGAACATTCGGTAGGACTAAAACGTTTTCTGCTTGGAATGCTTGGCGATGAATCCACTGCCAATGATGCTCTCCAAACGACCTTCATTCGGTTGCTAGAAAAAGGCCATTCGGTCCAGCAACTCGACTCTTTAAAGTCTTGGCTTTTTCGAGTCGCCTATAATGAAGCGATGTTGGTGAAACGTCGAGGCGTCATTGGCAGGAAGCACGCCGAAAAAATTGCTCGTCGTAATCAACAACAACTGGGAGGTGCCGAAAAAGGGACCGATACTCGATTGAGCCAATCGGTTCACCGGGCGATCCAGTTAGAGGATATTGAAGAAGTCAGAAATGCTCTTTTAAAACTTCCTGAATCACAACGAATTGTGGTTGAGAAACGAATATACGAAGGTTTGAAATTTCGCGAGATTGCAGACGAATTGGATGTCCCCCTGGGAACCGTTCTTGCGCGAATGCAGGCCGGATTAAAAAAACTAAAGCCGATTTTACAATCGTCTCAAGAGATAGATTAGAAACAAAGAAATGGACCACGACTTTAACGGTGACGAAAAATCGCTGCAGGGATCTAATGAAGACCTTGATTGGCTAGCTTTTTGTTACACAGTAGATGAATTAGACGAATCTGGTCGAGTGGAGTTCGAACAAAAACTCGACCAGGACCAGAACGCACGGCGGGCGGTCGCCGATGCTGTTCTGATCCAACAACTCGTCCACGCCGCAACCGAAAAATCGAGGCAGCAATCGGTAGCAGTTGTTTCAAAATCAAAAGTGTCAATTTGGAATTCCCAACTTCATGTTTCTCTGATAACTGCTTGTAGTGCTGCAATCCTGATCTTGGTGGGATTGATGGTTTTTCAAAACCAAACAGAACCACCCGCTAGTGCCGCGATGGGAGAAGAATTGTCACAGGCAGTTGCGTATGCCGAACTTTATGACGTGGAAGCAGCTGTGGTAACGTCTGAGTTTTCGCCTGAATTTCTGTTCGAGGATGAAAAAGAACTCGTCAACAATCAATCCGATGTTGATCAGTTTGACGATGAATCAGAGTGGGTCGAAGAGCCGTCCGAATGGATGTACGTCGCCTTGACCGATATGGAATTTGAGGAGGCGATGGAATGACGAAATTGCGTCTGGCGTTGCTTGCAATGGCTGCGCTCGGTCTGTCCGATTGGAATCACGCGGCGTTTGCCCAAAATAATTCTCCCGTCAAATCTACTGCGAATCGATCTGGCGTCGCGAAACAAAAAGCACCTTACAAAGTAGCAAGCCGAGTCATCAAACACCCGGTACAAGGTAAATCACTGGATAACCCAATCCAGAAAAATAACGATAGCCAGTCAAAGAAAGCCGCCGCAAAAAATCCCAGCCCGATTGCAGACTCTCGAAAGTCAGAATTGCTGGCGTTCGTCAAGC
>JBCCSJ010000122.1:0-15025 GCA_039200505.1 Planctomycetota bacterium
CCAATTATTTCGATTCCATTGGATTTAAACTGTTGTTGGACTCGTTTGATTTGTTGGCGGTCGATCTGATTGGCTTCGACAGTCAAAATCACTCCATCGAGGAACGGCACGATAGCCTGGCAAGTCGTTAACTGAGAAGCGAGCGGCAGGTCGAATACCAGATAATTGAAATTGTCCAAATGTTCTTCAATGATCGGTCCCAGATTCTCAAACGGCAGATCAAGTGCCTCTTGATCTGATTTCCGGCCAGACCCCAAAATGCTTAGATTGGTGATGGGTGTTTCGAATACCGTTTCTTCAATCGACGCTTCGCCAAGCAGCAGTTCGCTCAGTCCGGGCGACCTCGCCAGACCTAACTTACGTGTGATGTAATGCCGACCAAGATCCGATTCGACCAATAGAATCGGTGGAGTGGCGATGGATTTGAGTGCAACGGCCAAGTTGTAGCTGACGGTGCTTTTACCTGCCCCTGATTGGATCGACGTGACGCCGATCGCCGGACCGCGATGGGAACCGGTCGGCTTTAAAGTGTCGGCCCATCGAGTCACCTGCCTGGCCAATGCATAAAAATGACGCCTCAAACTCGAACTTGGGGCGACGCCTTTTCGACGGGCATCACGCAAGTCGTTCTGAAGGGTTGTGCGAGTATCTTCGATCATCTTAATTGACCATATTCCGAGAAGTGTAAACACGAGGGAGAGTGACGAGGACTGGCATATCGAGAATCCGCTCAACATCAGATTCATTCAGATTGTTGGCCAGTCGATTACGTTCGGCAAACAACACGACAGCCAAAGCGGCCAAAACAGCCGCCAGAAAACCGGCCGGAATGACCAGAGAGCCCTTCGGATTGACATGTTTGACGTTGAAATTGGCTGATTGAAGGACCACAACATCGGAAATATTACGTTCATCTAATAGTGCCATCGCTTTGGCTTCGCCCCGTTTTTGGGTGTAGATGCCCAGGTATTGCCTGGCAATATCGACGTTTCGCTGGAGTTGATCCGCTTTCACGTCGACGTTGTTCAACTGAACAAGATTTTGTTTGGCCGTTGAAATCTTGTTCTTGAGCGACTTAACTTTTTCAATGGAAGCCGACAGATCAGAACTTGCTCGAGCAATATCAACTTCCAAAGTTTCGTAGACAGGGTTAATCGTCATTTGCGACTCGGTTCGATCCCGCGTCAGTCCCTTCAGATCATTTTTTAGCTTCGCCAATTGCGATTTGACTCTTACGACTTCGGGGTGATTTTCACGGTAGGTCGCAGTCAGTCTTTTTTCCTCTGCCTGAAGCTTGAACAATTCGGTTCTTGAATCTTCATATGACAACCGTTCGACGCCCTTAGTCGGGACTTCGATCCGGGATTCCGTTTGATTCAAAAGCTGTTGCAGGGCATCGTATCGTTCCCGAATTTCGCTCTCGTTTACTTCTGCTTTGACAAGATCGACGTCGAGAATCGAAATTACATTCTCTAAAGATGACCTTGCTGAATTGACAGATAAAAACTGATTTTCATTTCGAAATTCAGCCAGTTCGCCAACCGCTTTCACCAGTTCTCTTTCTTGTTCTTCGAATTGGTCATCAAAAAACACGGCCGATCCTTTGGCAGCATGGACTTTCAAATGAACACGTTTGGTTTGTTCGAAAATTCGGTTGACGATCTGTTGAGCTAGTTTTGCGGAATTTGCTTTTAGAAAAACGGTGATCACTGACGTCTTTTTCTCGGCCGCTACCGTCATATCCTTGGACAACTTCCTGGTTGCCAACTCTCGTTTTTTCAGTTGGTTGTATTCCTCAATTGACATTTCTGCATCTTCGTTTTTAGAAGAAAAAAATGAAGGCAGTTTGATCTCGGGAATCAAGTTTGACCATTTGTTATGGAGGATCACATCAGGGCCAACCTCATCGACCACCGCTTCTAACACAGCTCTGCTTTTAATGATTTCAACAACAGATCGAATCTCGGTTTCTCGCGTGTCCTGGACCATGACGGAAGACGGTCCAGTCGCCGGAGTGATCGTTGTATTGTTGCGTCCCATTTGAACGTAAAGTGTTCCATGGGAACCGTACTGTCTGGGCCACACGAAAAACAACACAATCACGGCGGTCATCACAACGAACCAGGTGATCAGACCACGAAGCTTATGGCGATTGACGGCTGATAAAATCTGGGCAATCGTAAGTTGATTGTTCATGGATTTGCGTTGAACTCAAAAGCGGAATTCTTCGGTAGGCGGATGGCAAACTGAATCACTGGCAGGCTGAAATTGACTCAATCGCCTTGAAATCCAGTCTATTTACGGCCTAGACGGATTCAACTGACATCCACCAAAACTCGTTCTTATTCGAACCAGAAGAACCGTTCTGCGTTTTGTAGCCTTTAGACCATTTCTCGGGCGTCATAATCGCTACAAACTCACTGTTTTCCGTGAGAAGCCCTTGCGCCCTGAAACTGCACCCAATCTGTTGGAGACCAAAACTAGATTCGGATCAGTAGAAATCGGCCATTTAGGGGGCGCGAGGGTTACCAACTCAATAAAGAATTTACGAAACCTTCTGTATCCGAAAGATCATCCAATAGCATGTCAGGATTGGCAGACGCTAGTTCCTCTTTTGACGCCCCGCCAGTGGCGACCGCAATCGCATTGGCTCCGATCGATTGAGCGCACGTCACGTCGTGCACAGTATCGCCGACCACCCAAACATCGTCTGCTTCGAACTGGAACCCGATCCAGGAGCCAGCCGATTCCAACGCCAACGATGCCACATCGTCCCGATTGGCGTGCAGATCTCCATACCCCCCAAATTTGAAAAAGTGATCAAGCTGAAAGTGAGCCAACTTGATTTTGGCGGCTTGTTTTGAATTGCCAGTCAAAATCCCCTGTGCTATGTGAGGATGAGAGTCAATTTTCTTGATCAGATCATTGACGCCCGGCAACAATCTGGCGTTGCTTTCGGACAATGCCGGCGCTAGAAATCCCCAATACTTTTTTTCAAAGCTGGTGCGATGTTCGTGAAACGCTAACTGATGCCCTGCAAACAAATCACCAAAAATACTGGTATCGGTTCGACCGTGGACGGAAACCTCGATTGGATCTCTAACACCAAAAAGTTCGTTCATCGCTCTCCGAATTGCAAGGTTGCCAGCCCCGCACGATCGCAGTAGCGTTCCGTCGATATCAAAGAGAACCGTAATCACTTCAAAAGTTCCGCTAAAGGATTTAAAACCCGAGTCGCAGTTATACACACTCGGTTGTAGGCTTGTTAGCCCACACCGATCACGAGCAACAACAGAAGCAGCGACAATCGGTGAATTACTGCGATCCAAGTCCGCTGCTAGGTTGAAATTTGGAAAATCCGTTTAATTTCGCTAAACTCAGTAGCCTCAAGCCATCCTATTAACGGTCCGAGATCCAGTTGAACGCTCCCACCCTACTAATCTGTACAAGAATCTGTCGGTTAGCCCGAGATTTGGATTATAGATTCGTGAAAGTCGGGTTGCGGTTCATTTTTTTAAGCCCTTTCCGATCGATCTTTTTTTGCGGAATCATATTAGGATCCTGTCAACTTTCGCCGGCTGCCATTGGACCTGTGTTTCAGGAACCCGGTGTCGAAGTAACTGCGGCCCAAAACACAGAATCCAATTTCGAACTGACGGAATCTTTCCTGCCAAACGATTCCGAAACAGTTCAGGGTCTAATTGCCCAACTTGGTGCCCCTGAGTTTTCCAAAAGAGAAGAAGCTGATTTTAAATTAAAAACAATTGGTGGCCCGGCACTCGCCCAGCTCAAAAAAGCAACCCGGCTTTCAAACCACACCAAGCCTGACCTTGAAATCCAGCTTCGAGCCAAACGTTTGGTTCAACTTATCGGTCGGCAGCAATATTCGCAAAAAATCGACTCTTTCCTCGCTTTGGATGCGTCTGACCCGCCGCTAGTTGGATGGCAAGCTTTTCGAAAGATTACTGACGACACGGTGGCTGCTCGTCGATTGTTCGTCACGATGCATGAAGTCCAAGGTGATTTGATCGAGAAAACACTGACTGATCGCTCAAAATCTAATCCAATCAATCAAAGCGGCCAAAGACTAAGTTCAGTCATTCGTAAGGATCTGTATGTGTCGAATCTGAATAACGCCAATAAGGTTGTCGGAACGATTGCAGCGATTCTGTTCTTGAAAAGCATTCACAAAGGACTGAAAAACGAGCAGGACGTTGCCAAAGCTGACGAATCCGAGTTTAAAAGAATCCAACAAGCTTTGATCAAGCCCGTCACGTTGACCTTCATTGAAAAAACCGGAACCCGCCACTCGATTCGTCGACTAGTCAGCAAGTGGCTGAAAGATCGCCCCGAAGGCCAGCTCTGGGAAACTCTTTTCCAACTTGAACTTGCCAAGGAATTTCAGCTCAAAGAATTTGCTCCCACCGCGTTTGAGGTCTTGAACAAAAAATACCCGACCCACGCTAGAGTGCTTGCCATTGAAACCACTCTTAGGTTGGCTGTGCCGGATAGCATTGCGCAACTCAGACCATTTTACGACGACCAAACTGTTCTGGGCATTTATACAACAGGTTCCGCAAACCCGCTTTCTGGACCGGGCAAAGTCGAAATTCGATTCTGTGACTTAGCCTTAGCATCATCAATTGTTCTCGCTGGACTCGATCCAATCGACTACGGGTTTGATCGTGAATCACTTCCGAACGATTCCATTTCTCCGACTCGGACCGGATTTGGATCGGAAGAGTTGCGGCGAAGCGCGTTCGAAAAGTGGTCTAAACAGAAAAATACCCCTAATCGAACAGGCTTAAAATGAAATAAGTCAAATTGAAACGGATGGAGCCAACCGTAAATCACTTCCAAACCAGGTAGGCAATCATGCAAAAAACGACCGCCAATAAGCCCTCGTCGTCGCCGGCCAACAAGCTTTTGCTTCAACCTATGATCTCGGATATCGTCGCCGCGAATTTCTCCATCGCCCCTGATGTCCTTGCGGAACACGTTCCACCGGGCCTGGAACTAGACGACTATAACGGCGAAACCTACATTTCGTTAATCGCTCAAACGGTCAGCAAAGCGGGGCCGTTTGGGATGTTCGGGAAGTTCAACCAACTAAGTTTGCGATTTTACGTCCGCCGAAAATCGACCGGAATTTCCAGAAAGGGTACCTGTTCACTTAAAAGCTATGTCTCTAATGGGACAGGAGCTTTTTTGTTAGGTTCCAAATTCATCGAAGAATTCAAAAAACTAAAAATCAAAAACAGCAACTCTGGATTTAATGGAAACGGTATTCCAAACGCTGACTACAGTTGGCAGGTCGAAGAAAACCAAAATCGTTTGAGAGTCAAAGCACGAAGCCCGATTAAAAATGACGGCCCCAACACGAAAGTTGGATTCATCCTCAGTCACACGAACCATTACGAAGGCAATCGAGGAAAAACGCTCGAATATCGCATTGATCGACCCAACTGGACTGCCTGGGATGCAGCGAAGGCCAGCTTTACCTGCGATGTGAAAAGACTGTTCGGACTCGACTTTGTGAAACCTTTAGCAAAACGGCCCGCTTCTGTTTTCGTAACTGCCGGAAGTGTTGTATCGATTTACCGGCCTGTCGGTATCAATTGAATGATTTGGCAAAATTATCCAGTTACAAGTGAGATCGTTCGTTTACGATCGTCCCATACTCGCCGATAATGAAGAGCGACGCTTGGTGGACTGACCGCCGAGGATGACATCTCGTTTTCGATCGTTTTTAAAGACTCGACTTAATCAGTTGAGTTTTTCGCATTAATTATGAATCTAAAAATCGACCCGGAACTGTACCCTTTTATTGCGGTCATTAGTATCGTCATGGCGGCGACAGGTGCCCTCCAGACTTGGCTGGTTTTTGCTTTGCTTTGGACCAATTGAAATTTGACCCGAAATGTCCTCGTTAGCCTCTGAACAGCATTTGAGAGCGATGACCGAACCATTTCGATCGGTAATCGAATTTTTGGATCGCTTTCAATTCAAACCGAGGAAATGAAAATGAAAAAAACTCGATTCGCAATCGCCTTCTTTTTCTTGTTGACGCAAATTGCACTTTTACCTTCACAGGGACTGTTAGGCCAGGAAAAATCCAAGGCCGAATCGGATATTAAGGAATCTGCTGCCGATGCCGCCGGGCGATTCATGCGAATTCGAAAAGATGCCAGAGGTCGGTCGTTGGCTTTGGAAACCTCGGTCACCCGTTACGAAACACTGGATCAAGACAACAACCGAATCACCGTCGACTTGATCGGTGCGGTTCACATCGGAGAAAAAGAATACTTTGAAACTCTTAACGACAGGTTCGAAAGTTACGAATCGTTACTTTACGAATTGGTGGCTCCCGAAGGCACAGTCATCCCGAAAGGGGGTGGACCTCGGGAAGGAATCGCAATGAATCCTGTGGCGGCGTTGCAGAAAACCATGCAGGTTTCGTTGGATCTTGCCTTCCAGCTGGAGCACATCGACTACACCAAAAAGAATTTTACCCATGCTGATATGACTCCGGAGGAATTTGCCGAAAGCATGGTCGAAAACGACGAAAGTATCGGCGGATATGCCATTCGAGCGATTGGTCAGAGTATGGCAATGCAGTCCGTCGGAAAAGGTGGCGACAATGTTGGCATGCTTATGGCCATGTTTTCAAGCAATAAAACGATGCGTTTAAGACGAAGTTTTGCCAAACAAATGCAGCAGATGGAAACCGGTTTGGTGATGTTCGAGGGCCGGGATGGTTCCACCATCATCAACCATCGAAATGATAAATGTATGGAAATTCTGAAAGACGAAATCAAATCGGGAAAACGCAATTTGGCTATCTTTTATGGGGCTGGGCATCTGGTCGACATGGAAAAGAAATTGCTTGAGGACTTCGGTATGAAACGAGCCGGGCAGTATTGGTTGACTGCCTGGAAACTCCGCGACTGATCAAAATGACCGTGATTGGACAACTTCATCGCAATGCGAATTGAGTCCCATCGCCCAAAATTGTCTGGGGACCTGGCGAAATTCAGGTCCTTTTTTTGTTGAATATCTGGTTTGGACGGAATCCGATGCGACGACCTAACCCGAATTTGAATGGACCGAATGATTGAAGCAGTAGAAGGTTCAGCAGCTTAAGATGAGCTATTAATAAATAAGCCAACCGCTGGGAGGCTGAGTTGATTTTCGATCTTAGTTGTTCGACTCTCCGAATCGAATAAATAAGCCAACCGCTCGGAGCGGTCTACTCTTCTCGTTAGATAAAGTTTCCAGCGCGAATCAGCGAGCTCACCGATCACCGAATTTGGCTACTTTTTGCTTTGCTGCAGATCGCCTCCAAAGCAAAAAATCTACATTCTCTCAAAGTCGAAAGCCACTCGATAAGATTCAGAGACTCGCAAGACGCAAGAGAAACCCACGCGATACGTTTTGCTAGGTTGCGATGCATAGCCAAAAATAGTGGATTGTCCAATTCTGCCACTTTGTCACCATCGTTCCGAATTGGACTCAGAAAAACGGAAAGAACATCACCCAGGCACTTTAAACCCACCATTTTCGACAACTTTGCATAAGACCTTCAATTGGCACGAAGATTGCTCGAAGTGGGAATCATGTCACCTCGCCTGCCAGATTTGGTAGGCGTGTCTACTAGATCATATCGCGAGGGCTGAGCCCTCGGAGAACAACAAAAAAAACGAATTGGAGGAATCCGGTGGCCAAACAGATGGTATTTGATGAAGCCGCCCGCAAGCCTTTGTTGGAGGGAGTTTCCAAATTGGCTCGCGCGGTTCGGAGTACGCTTGGCCCACGCGGTCGCAACGCGATCCTGGACAAAGGTTGGGGAAGCCCCAAAATCACCAAAGATGGTGTCACGGTCGCTGAGGATATTGAACTCGACGACCCATTTGAAAATCTTGGGGTGCAACTGGTAAAAGAAGCTGCCAGTAAGACAAACGATGTTGCTGGCGACGGCACAACGACTGCTACCGTCTTAGCCGAAGCCATTTTCAGAGAAGGTCTGAAAATGATAGCGGCTGGTTTCGATCCAATGGCACTCTCTCGCGGAATCGCAAAAGCAACGGAAGCCGTAACGGCTCAGATTGCCAAGCAGGCAAAACCGATCAACGAAAAAAGCAAGAAAGAGATCAAACAAGTTGCCACCATCGCAGGCAACAACGACCCTACGATCGGCGACGTATTAGCCGACGCGTTTATCAAAGTTGGTAAAGATGGTGTCATTACGGTCGAAGAAGGTCGTGGTTCGGAAACTTATGTCGACGTGGTGGAGGGGATGCAATTCGATCGCGGTTTCCTTTCGCCCCACTTTGTGACTAATCAGGACGACGTGACTGTTGAATTAGAAAATCCCTATGTTCTGATTTTCGAAGAGAAGATTTCTTCTAACAAGTCACTCATTCCAATTCTCGAAGCGGTATCGGAATCGAAAAAGCCGCTTTTGATTATTGCCGAAGATGTTGACGGTGAAGCACTGGCAACCCTGGTCGTCAACAAGATGAGGGGCATCCTACAGGTTTGTGCCGTAAAGGCTCCTGGATACGGTGATCGCCGTAAAGCCATCATGGGCGACTTGGGAGTCCTGACCGGTGGCCAGGTAATTTTCAAGGATCTTGGAATTGACCTCGAAGGCGTTCAACTGAAGGACCTAGGCCGGGTCAAGAAAGCTCGGATCACTTCCGAAGAAACAGTCTTTGTTGGTGGGGCTGGCAAAAAGGAAGATATCCTTGGCCGCGTCGATCAAATTCGGCGAGAAATTGAGTTGACCGACAGCGATTACGATCGCGAGAAGTTGCAGGAAAGGTTGGCCAAATTGGCCGGTGGCGTTGCCCAAATCAATGTCGGTGCGATAACCGAAACGGAGATGAAAGAGCGCAAAGACCTCCTTGAGGATGCTAAATCGGCTACGGCTGCTGCCCTCGCTGACGGTATCGTACCTGGCGGCGGGATTGCCCTGCTTCGAGCGGAAAAGGCTTTGAAGAAGTTAGGCGAACTGAGTCAAGACGAGGACGCTGGAGCAAGAATCATCGCCAAGGTGCTGGAATACCCGCTCCGGAGCATTGCTGAAAATGCAGGCTACGACGGAGGAGTTGTCGTCAATCGAGTTCGAGGTATGAAAGGTGCCACAGAAGGCTTCAACGCCGATTCGGGGAACTACACCGATCTCGTTGCGGACGGTGTCATCGACCCTGCCAAAGTCGTCATCACCGCCTTGAAAAATGCAGCCAGCGTAGCATCTCTTCTGTTGACAACCGAATCGTTAGTCACAGAAATTCCAGTCGAAGAAGAAGAACATGGTGACCACCACCACGATCACGGCATGGGCGGCGGAATGCCGGGCATGGGCGGAATGGGAGGCATGGGTGGAATGGGCGGCATGGGAATGCCTGGCATGATGTAATTCATTCCTTCGATCATTTAAACCAAAAACTATCAGTTTGAAACTGAATTTGAAAACATCTTTTTAAAGGAACAAATCAATGGCTAATCCTTCTATCCGACCGCTTGACGATCGTGTTGTTGTTGAACCCATGCAGGCTGAGGAGACCACTGCCGGTGGTATCGTGCTCCCAGATGCAGCCCAAGAAAAACCACAGCGTGGCACGGTGATCGCCGTGGGACCAGGCAAGCTGCTTGATAGTGGCGAGCGGGGCGAACTGTCTGTGGGCGTTGGCGACGAAGTTATTTTCGGCAAGTACGGCGGCACTGAAATTGAAGTCGATGGTGTTGAGGTCAAGATTCTTCGTGAATCAGACATTCTTGCCAAAGTCGTCTAATTCCAGAGCTGGTTTAGAAACTCAGGTTTCGATTCAAAGGAAAAGGTAAATTCAATGGCTAAACAGCTAATTTTTGATGACCACGCCCGTGCTCGTATGCTTAAGGGTATCGACACACTCGCCGACGCTGTTGCGGTCACGATGGGTCCAACTGGTCGTAATGTAATCATTAACAAGTCGTTTGGTGGCCCGACTGTCACTAAAGATGGTGTCACCGTCGCCAAGGAGATCGAACTGGAAGACCGGTTTGAAAACATGGGCGCTAAACTTGTTGTAGAAGTGGCTCAAAAGACTTCCGATCTTGCGGGTGACGGCACAACCACAGCGACAGTTCTCGCTCGGGCAATTTTTAAGGAAGGCTTGCGAAATATCGTCGCCGGTTCGAATCCAACTGCCGTTCGACGCGGTATCGACCGGGCAGTCGAGGCGGCTGTTTCAAAGCTTGTTGAAATGTCGAAAAACGTTTCCAAGAAGGAAGAAGTTGCCAGCGTGGGCGCCATTTCGGCGAATAACGATATGGTAATCGGCGAACTTCTCGCCGAAGCCCTTCACCGGGTGGGTCAAGACGGTGTAATCACCGTAGAAGAAGGAAAGACGGCTGATACGACGGTCGAATATGTTGACGGGATGCAGTTCGATAAGGGTTACATTTCCCCTTACTTCATCACCAACCCGACCGATATGAATTGCGAATTTGAGAACGCAAAAGTTTTGATCTTCGAAAAGAAAATCAGCAACATTCGCGATCTAGTTCCGATTCTGGAAAAAGTGGGTCAAACAAGTAGCCCTCTGCTGATCATCGCTGAAGACGTTGACGCAGAAGCCTTGACACTTTTGGTTGTCAACAAGCTCCGAGGGACGCTAAACGTTTGTGCCGTTAAAGCTCCTGGTTTCGGAGATCGCCGCAAAGCAATGTTAGGCGATATTGCGACACTGACCGGCGGAACTTTGATCAGCGAAGACCTTGGGATCCAACTTGAAAATATCGAAGTAAGCCATCTCGGAACGGCCAAGAAATTGACCGTCGATAAAGGATCGACAACGATTGTTGAAGGAGCTGGAAAGCGGAAAGATGTGGAAGCACGGATTGATCAAATCCGCCGCCAGATCGAACAGACTGATAGCGACTACGACAAGGAAAAGTTTCAGGAACGCTTGGCCAAGCTGACCGGCGGTGTTGCTGTAATCAGCGTTGGAGCTGAAACAGAGGCCGACATGAAGCAGAAAAAGGCTCGCGTCGAAGATGCTCTGCATGCAACTCGTGCGGCCATCGAAGAAGGCATCCTCCCCGGTGGTGGCGTTGCATTGCTACGATGCAAAGAGGCTGTGGAAGCAGCTCGCAAAGGTGCTAAGGGAGACGAAAAAATCGGTGTCGATATCGTTTTGGCGGCTCTCGATTCTCCGATTCGTCAAATTGCAGATAACGGCGGGATCGACGGTTCGGTAGTGGCCGACATCGTAGACGGAAAACCAGTCAACCACGGTTACAATGCTTTCACCGGAGAGTACGGCGATTTGTTAAAAGCAGGAGTCATTGATCCTGTCAAAGTCGTCCGCACTGCTTTGGCGAACGCGGCCAGCATTGCTGGACTATTGTTGACGACCGACGCCATGGTTTCGACCTTTGACGACGACGACAAGAACAAGCGTCGCGTCGAAGGTGCAATCGCCTAGGATCGACGATGGCGTATTTAGAGCGGTAGTACTGCCGCTTTTTTAACTTTGTCGAACCAGAGTCGAACATCTCAGAAACAAAACGGGCCAGTAAGAAATTGGCCCGTTTTTTCGAGATGAACCAAATGGAAAACGATTTTCCGATCCCGAGATCATTTTCTTCTGTTCAAGTATTTCCGCCGGATTGTTTTCATGTCAAAACGTGACTATTACGAAGTGCTTGGTGTCGGTCGGGATTGTTCCGACCGAGAAATCGCCAAAGCCTATCGTAAGTTGGCGGTCAAGTATCACCCCGATAGTAATCCCGGCGACGAAACAGCCAGCCAAAATTTCAAAGAGGCTGCCGAGGCTTACGAGATTTTAAGCGATTCTGACAAGCGTGCTCGGTATGATCGGTTCGGTCATTCAGGAGTCGAGGGCAATCATCAGTTCGGAAACGCGGAAGATATCTTTGCGGCATTTGGAGAGATGTTTGGAGGTGGGATCTTTGGGGATCTGTTTGGGGGTCGGGGAGGCCGCCGCCGCGGGGCCGATATCCGAACCGATGTCACATTGACGTTGGAAGAAGCGGCATCCGGTATCGACAAGACATTGCGGTTTGACCGTCAGCAAGCTTGTGCGACTTGTTCCGGGACCGGCAGCAAGCCCGGTTCTGAAGTGCCAATGTGCCAACAGTGTGGCGGTCGAGGCCAGGTGCTTCAATCGGCTGGGATCCTGAGGGTCCAAACGACTTGTCCGGTTTGTCGAGGACAAGGGAAAATCATCGTGGATCCTTGCCCCGATTGCCGTGGACAAGGGCAAGTACTCAAACCGATAGAACTTGAGGTATCTATTCCTGCGGGCGTCGATGATGGAATGCGAGTCCGGCTTTCAGGTGAAGGAGAAGAAAGTGGTCGGGGCGGAGGAAGAGGCGATTGCTATGTCTTCATCTCAGTGAAACGACATGATCTTTTTCATCGCGACGGCAAAAATCTCATCCTACAGATGCCGATCAGCTACACTCAGGCCGCATTGGGAGCTGAGATAGAGGTTCCCACGCTGATTGGCCCAGATAAAGTGACGGTGAAACGGGGAACTCAGTCAGGAGAAATTTTTAAACTGTCTGGACGAGGCATGCCCGACCCTCAAGGTGGACGACAAGGAGATCTGTTAGTCCAAACTTACATTGAAACCCCCAAGAAAATCTCGGCCGAACAAGAAGAGCTTTTGAGGAAACTAGCCGAGCTAGAGAAAATCGAAGTGTTACCGGAACGGAAGAACTTTCTACAACGCCTTACCGACTATTTTGCCACTTCAAATGGATGATCCAGAAGATAGTGACAAAGTGAGATAAACAATGAGCAGTGACGAAGATAAGAGATTGAAATCACATCCGCCCCAAGACTCGTTGGATAAAAAGACGCCCAAAGTCAAAGACGTCGAACTGGAGGACCTGATCAACATAAAAGAGGACGGCGACGCTCCTGATCTTGAAATTCAATCGTCCAAACTAACCGATGTTGACCCGAGCAATGCCGAAGGTTTAGAAATACTCGACGATCCGGATGATTTGATTTCCCAGCTACAAAACCAAGTGGTCGAGGCGGAAAAACGGGTGCTGTTAGCTCAGGCCGACCTTGAAAATGTTCGACGCCGAACCCGTCGAGATGCCGCTGATAAAGTTAAGTTTGCGTCGCTCGGGTTGATGAATGAAATTTTGGACGCGGTCGACAACCTCCAACGAGCGGTGGACGCCTACCAGCTCGAACCCAATGGGGATGGTTTGGTGGAAGGGGTTCGGATGGTGGCAGGACAAATCAATGCGGCTCTTGCAAACCACGGATGTAAAAAGATCGAGGCGGTTGGTCAGCCTTTCGACCCAAATCTCCATCAGGCATTGCAGATGCAACCGAGTGAAGATTTTCCAGCTAACACTGTGATGATGGATCTTCGTGCCGGCTATCAATTGCACGAGCGAGTTGTTAGGCACTCCCAGGTTTTCGTTTCCACCGGACAACCGAAATCGGACCCCAAGAATCCTACCGAAGATTGATTACCCATGCCAACTTACGACTACATCTGCGACGCCTGCGGTCATCATTGGGAACTGTTTCAAAAGATCTCAGACGATCCAGTAAAAAAATGCCCCGAATGTGGCAAGAAAAAAGCCGTTCGTCAGTTCGGCACCGGTGCAGCAATCATGTTCAAAGGAAGCGGTTTTTACGAAACCGATTACCGCAGCGATTCCTACAAGAAGTCGGCTGAAGCAGACAAACCCAAGAAGTCTGACTCTAAGGATGGCTCGTCTAAATCGGAGGGATCGTCGACAAAATCGGAATCAAAAACATCGGATTCTGGATCCAAATCTTCAAAAAAGAAGAAGGATTAATTCGTTTGCCTCACCGGATCGCGGTCGCCGCCCTTTCTGGTGCGAGAAGCCAACTGGCGGATGCAATCAATTGATTACCAGACGATTACAGACTGTGGCATTCACCTCAGGGACTACATGCTTTCGTCGAAACTCGGACTGTGATCGACAGTTCCCAATGGACCAACGCACCTTTTGACGACGCCGGGAACCACCGTCGGCGTTGCCGATGAAAGGGAAAATCACGTGGGCCGACTCAGATCGATGTTCTAAATTTTGACAACGGCTGGCCCATAGACCATCCAAAAACGTGTCGGGGCAGCTACCAACCATCAGGTTCGTTCGATACCCCCACACCATCCGTTGGCTTTGCCTTACTTACGAACCCTCGTCGATATAAGTCCAGCTCTTACCGATCACATTTGCCAGCGTCGGATGACCATCCTTTGTTTTGCCCGCGGTGTTTCGATTTAACACACCACAGAGGTTTGGGAACGAAGACTTTGTATTATTCTGAATAGTCGAAATGGAAGCGTCGAAGTGAGGCACACATCCTCAAAGTACGACCTGAAAAGTTTTTTCAGCTTTTGCCGCCGGAGAATTCCCAAGTTCATCTTTGGATCCGGCAAACGCTGCGTCATTTGGCATTGAACTTGCCTTTTGGAAACCGGGCAAGGAATCCTTCAACAATGGCCAGTCAAATGTTAAAGCCTTCGTTAAGTGCCAATCCAAACTCGATGAACCTTCATAACTTCTTCCACATGATAGGTGACTTTTTGGTTTTCAAAAATCCTCCTGCGTCGATTTTCGTGCTACGGAATTTCCTCCGTTTGAAGCTTGTCTTTTTTGTGGTCGTAGTTTGCAATCCGAATCCAATTTGGGCTCAATCGCTTGATTCGGCAAACGTCGATAATTTGAAAACTCAATTAGCCGCAATCCAATCTCAACTCTCCAGCTTAGAGGAGAGGCAAAATCCATTGGATTCCAATTCTCCTGGGGAACGGGTCAAGGTGGTTGGTAGCCAGCGAAAAAAGCAGGTTATTCAGTCCCAACCAATCGATGAACTTACCATCCAGCTCTATGATCTAAGCGATCTATTTGCAGTTTCACCTCATTATCCAGCAGTTGTGCCCGACGATTTCGCCAGCACAACCGATAGATTTCGCACCCAACAGGGCCAGATGATCGGTGGCGGCCTGGGCGGCGG
>JBCCSJ010000123.1:0-14940 GCA_039200505.1 Planctomycetota bacterium
AGAGCCATGATTCCGAAGATCCAATTGGACCGTTTCAACATTGAAATCTGAAAACATTTCCAATTGCTTGGGATCTCGGTAAGCTGCAACGATACGATCACGGTCATGGTATTTTTCGCAAAATCGGCGACCGATAAATCCCGTCGCGCCTGTCACAAGAATTCTCATTTCGGATAAACTGGAATCTCCAAGATGGGTTTGCCTCATCTCAAATGAAGCTTTTCACTACATAGGATCCGTCAAAATTGGCTGTATGCCGTAACATGCAGAAAATTAATTTCAGCCCCTTACCAAGACATCGATCTATAACGAACCATTAATTCTCAACCCAACGCCCCCAACATCGTCAAAGGCCATGGACAAAAAAGCCACCAGTTCGATCTTTACTCTTTTTTTAATTTTGATGATCCTGTTTTGCAAGCTGGGACGGTGCAACGACGCGGACGTAGCTACGGAACGCTCACCAAACTTTCTGATTGTTTTGGTGGATGATCTTGGATACGGCGACCTATCGTCTTACGGAGCCAAGGATCTGTTGTCACCGAGAATCGATGAGCTAATGGCATCCGGGCTAAAATTTTCGCGAGCCTATGCAAACTGTCCCGTCTGTTCTCCCACGCGGGCATCTCTATTCACCGGAAAGTATCCGGAACGGGTCGGCGTCCCGGGCGTTATCCGAACCCATGCCTCCAACAACTGGGGCTATTTGGCACAGGACGCCATTCTTTTGCCCCAATATCTTAAACAATCTGGTTACCACAATGCCCTAGTTGGAAAATGGCACCTGGGACTTCGACCCGAAAATTATCCAAACCGCCGGGGATTCGATTTTTTCCACGGGTTTCTTGGGGACATGATGGATGACTACTATACCCATCAACGGCACGGCGAAGACTACATGTATTGCGACGGTGATCTTATCTACCCCAAAGGCCATGCCACCGATTTATTCACACAATGGTCCTGTGAATATTTGACCGAAAGGTCTCGAAACCCCAAGCAGCCTTTTTGCTTAACCGTCACTTACAATGCTCCTCACACCCCGATCCAACCTCCGGAGACATGGCTACAAAATGTACAAGCCCGAATGCCGGGATTAAGTCAAAAACGATCGCGATTGGTGGCGTTGATCGAACACCTTGACGACGGGATTGGAAAAATCGTCGACTGTCTGAACCAAACCGGGCTGGCTGAAAATACCGTCATCATTTTTACTTCAGATAATGGTGGCCACTTAAATGCTGGAGCCAGCAATGGCAACCTTCGCGATGGAAAACAGAGTATGTACGAGGGTGGGATCCGCGTTCCGGCTTGCGTTGTCTGGCCAGGAAAGGTACCAGCCGGATCGGAAACCTCTGAACCTATTTTGACGATGGATATCCTTCCTACGGTCTGCGAAATCGCTGGTACCCCACTCATTAACGATCAGGTGGATGGAATCAGCTTTCTCAAATTATTAAAGGATCCAAATTCCAAGCTTCCATCTAGGGATTTGTTTTTTCACAGACGTGAGGGTGGGACTCGTTATGGAGGCATGATCGCCAATGCGGTCATTCGAGGACCTTGGAAACTCCTTCAGAACAGCCCGTTTTCCCCACAGGAACTCTATCGCCTGGACCAAGATCCTTTGGAAGAAGTTGATCTTCGGAACAAACATCCAAAGAAATTTAAGGAACTGGCTGCGGCACTTCGATTGCAGGTCCAACTGGGCGGTGAGATACCTTGGCAAAAAAAAAATGCGCGACAAGAGCTTAAATAAATCGGGACGCCGGGATGGTCTTATCGAGTCCGTTTCATAATGAACCATCCGTATTTGCACTTTTCAGGGTCGTAGTTGACCATCTCAATCTCACCAACATTCATCGAGAACGCTTTTTCGGTGTAGCCGGGCGCGTAGTTTTCTCGTTTCACAATATTCAATTCCGGCATATGGCGACTGCGATATGTCCTTTGATCAAAATTTGCCATTCGATGTTTGCTGGTTCCCGGATATTCAGAATACTCGTCGATCAATCGATCGAAATCTTCGCCCGACTTTGCCTTGTCCAGAATATCTTTTGCCAATTGAAAGGCTTCGTCTTTCGTACGACTTGATTTTGAATCATAAAAGCTGTCTTTAAATGTGATCAATACATGAGACACAAATACGTAATTGGGTTCCCCATTTTCAAGTATTTTCAAGGTGATGTCGGGGTAATTGTTGTTTCGTTTTTTCCCAGCTTCGGCTGAATCCGATTCAGCATTTTCCGGCTCGGCAGAAAATGCAGCATTCTTTTCCGAACCTGGCTTCTCAGCACTGGATTGTCTATTCTTGTTTGCCATTTGCTGGCGAATGTTTGGATCCTCGCAGCCAAAAACGAATACTAGGACAGAAATTAGAATGAGGGAATTCTTCATGTCAATCATCCAAACTTAATAGCGATCATGCCTTCGATACTGGGTCTCAATCCATTCAGGCGAGGCACCCAATCGGAATGCGGTTGATAGCCACCAATTTCGAAAAGTCTGTCGGACAGGACCGTTTTGGTTCCAACGCCGTGAGCTTACCACCACTGGTCCAGTAAGAATAATAGGTCGATGCCGTCGCGACAATCTTCTCGAAATCTCAAAATCTTCCATAATCCTGATCTCAGGAAAACCACCTACCTGGTCAAAAAGTTTTCGCGTGACGAACATCGCTTGGTCACCATAAACCAATCCTTGCCATTTCACTCTCCATTCGTTCCCCCGCTCAATCCATCGGTAGATCATCGCAGAATGGTCGATCCGTTGTCGAAAACAACCGTACCAAGTCTCGTTTTGGTTAGTTTCGAACTGGCGGCGGATCTCACGGCAACTTTTCGGCGTGAGTCGATTGTCCGCATGGAGAAACAAAAGTACGTCCCCGCTGGCAACCGATGCTCCTAAGTTTTGCTGGATGCCTCTTCCAGGAGCGCTTTCGACGAGTTCACAATTCATCGCCTTGGCGATCTTTCGAGACCCATCGGTACTACCTCCATCGGCAACGATGATTTCGTCAGCTCCGGCCTGCCGAGCATTCTCAACGACCTCGGCAAGATTTTCCGCTTCGTTGATCACAGGTATCACGACGGAAATAAGCCGTTCTGGGCTCAATGCATTGACCTTTGTAACGTATTAGGAAACCCCATTGTAATCAGGCGTCGAATTGATTCACAACTAAATTGTAACTCGAGGAACACGCAGCCCCGAAGGTTGAACTAAGTTGGCTTGCCTTCTTTTTCGCCACTCTTGGCCGAAGAGAATAGTGAATCGGCTACGAGCTGCTTGATGAATCGAGCAGAAATACCCAATCTACGGATTGGCGCAGTGGTCGCGAAGCTATAAAAAAAACGGGACAGCAAATCTAAAATTCGGATCGCTCGATCTCAGAATACACTGCGCTAAAGATGGAACCAAAGTGGCTTAGCCACTTTGGTTCCAATTGCATAAGATCAGCTATACCCGTCCCGATGATGTCTAGCTGAATGTTATTTTCCGGTTGCTGATCCGACCGAAGCTGTACGCACATTAAATGCTTGACTGACGAATGCTTCTACTGTTTGGACAGTTTGCGCTCCACGGAGGTATCGCCTTAACCATTTGCCCTCGCTTTTTTCGTACATGATCAACTGTGGTACTCCTCGATTGCCAATGAGTTTTCTCGCCAGAGGTTCCTCTTTGCCAAGGTCAACGGTTGCAAAGTGGAATCTTGAAAATGCGTCTTTGGCTTTCAACTCTGGAATCGTAGTCTTCTTCATGATCTGACACGGTGGACACCATTCAGCGGTCACAAGCACCAACAGAGGCTTGTCCCCGGATTGAGCTCGATTGAACGCCGTTCGGTAGTCACTTGGCTCTTGAGCTGATAGGTTGCCAAACGTCAAAATGGCAACTACCAATACCCCCCATGCAGATCGCTTATTCATGGAATATCCTTCATCCGTGATTTGAAGGGCCCCGCCCCATCCTTTGCAGTTTTCAGTTTTAAAAACCGCCGGATTCCCCTCAATGCTATAGTTTTCGGGAGAGTACCTTATCATTCTCCCCCATGTGATATCGGTGAGATTTTGCCAAGCTGTTCGAGCCAAAAAGACCCGGTTTTCGACAATTCAACAATTGCGTCCTTCGAAATGTGTCTCGACCCGTAACATCCGAACAATTGAAGGGTTGGTTATTCGACTATTTAAAATCAACCAAACCTTTCCGATTGTGTGATTTGTGTCGACGACCGATTCACCGACCACCTTCGACAACTTCGATGAAGATGATTTCTAAAGCTCGGGATCTTGGATTTGAACGATTATGCAAAATCCCCGTGTAGCAATTGGGTTGCCAAGTGATACAATCGCGTGGGCCTGATCGCTCGGTGGTCTGGCCCATTAATCAGGACGATTCCAGACAAAAGCCGGTCAATCCATGAAGCTTCGAGTAGGACTTGTAGGATTAGGAGACCAGTGGGAAATTCGCCACCTTCCAGCCTTGAAGGCCCTGTCAGACCGCTTTGAAGTTCGAGCCGTCTGTTGTGAAGTTGCTGAAAAATCAGCTCAAGTAGCCAAACAGTTTGGCGCCATTGCGTTAGACGGTTTCCGCGTCATGGTCGAACGAGATGACATCGATGCCATCCTGGCACTATCTCCAGACTGGTACGGCCCGCTGCCGATTCTTGCCGCCTGTGAAGCAGGCAAAGCAGTTTATAGTTCTGCAGCACTCGACGTATCGCAGGGTCAGGCATTTGAGATCCGAAAAAGAATTGAAAGCTCAGGGGTCGCATTCATGGCCGAATTGCCAAGGCGGCATGCACCGGCCACGATTCGTCTCAAAGAATTGATTGCCACTCGATTGGGACAGCCGCGACTCCTTTTTTGCCACGAAAGATTACCGAGCGAGGGTCAGTCAAATGCCCTCAGAAGAGGCGAGTATTGTTCCCTGGCCTGGCGAAATTTAATGGAGTTGGTGGATTGGGTGCGTTATCTAGTCAACGCCGATCCGGAATCTGTCAGCAGTGCCATTCACGAACAGCACGACGATAAAACAGACCTGTTCTACCAAACTGTAAGTCTATTTTTCCCACCGGCCGAAACGTCATCCGAGCAAAACCGGAGCAGCTGTTGCCCTCTAGCCCAACTAAGCGTTGGCCATTACATCCCCAAACGGTGGAAAGACGCTTTGTCGTTTAAACGGCCAGCTTCGATTCAAGTCTGCTGCGAAAACGGAATGGCGTTTATTGATTTGCCTTCCAATCTAGTTTGGTTTGACGACGCAGGCCAACATACCGAAGCCCTTGAATTCGAACGGCCTGTCGGTGAACAAATGCTAAGTCGTTTCCATCGAGCCGTCACTAGTTTCATCCGAAAAACGACGGACCCCGATGATGCCTACAAAGCGATGCAGATCATGGTGTCTGCCCACCAAAGTTCGAACTGCGGGAATCGCATCGATATCGCCTACGAGTGAGCCCATCGCTGGAATTTCAGATGCGTGAAGCTGCCCTTAAGGATGATGAATCGTTTAGCGACCCAACGCCCGGTATCACTCCAGACGAATTCGGCAATTCGAACAGACGCGAAATCTTTCTCGAATACACAGCCCAATAACGCATCCGAAGCATGTCGTGCAAAACAAAATCCCAAATACAATCCAACCTGCTGCAGCCACTTCTGATTTCCAATAGGGAGGATCCGTTGTTTGGCAATAAGGACAACGAAACGATGTCGTGATTGTAGGACGCCCCTGATGATACGGACCAGCCGGATCAGGAACGTATACCGGACCCTGATGATCCACTGCTTTCGATTGAGCTAAACGTTCCGATGATTGATCAGTCTTAGCAGGTTGTACATTTTGAGTTTGAGGTACATCCGAAAGGTTGCTAGGTAGCCCTGCAGAATCCGAGGGTTGAGACAGCTGATCGGAATCCGATGCAGATTTCGGATTCGAAGATTCCACCAGCAAAAACTGGTGCTGGCAATTGGGACAAACCACGTCCAGTCCGATTCGATCCACGCTGGTTTGCATGAGCGTTCTGCAACGTGGGCACGAGAATCTGACCTTTTCCATTTTTACCGTTTGCCTGGTTCGAATGATCGACTAACAGGGAAGTTCTTGATTCCCGTGCGATTATTGCGAAAAAAATATTCAGCTCGATGACTTTTCGAGTAGGCAGGTCGGAACGTTGAGGTTTGATCGAACCTCGATGCCGATTCTCTTATAAGTTCGCTTACTCCAGCTTCCTGAGATTTTTTGACAAATCCGTTTCCGGTGGCAAAATAACTTCGGGCTTAATCGGTTGCTGAATCTCAATCACTGGGCCAACCACCTTTAACGCGGTTTCTGATTCATTTGGCTTCGCACTTGTCGGTTCAGCTTCGCCGGATGATTTTTCTTTTCCGAAAAATTTACCCAGCGGACCAGCAAGAATTGCGGGCAATAAAATTAAGTCCCCAACCAAAGCCATAGCCAGCAAGAATAACATCAGAACGCCAAATCTTTGGGTCGGAGTAAACGTACTGAATGCAAATGCCGACAGCCCGAAACCTCCGATTAAAGTAGTTTGAGTCATCGCCGTTGCCACACGCGAGTAGGCTTCTCGAATGGCCGCTTTTCTTTCAAAACCTTTATTCAATGCGTAACGATACCAATTCAAAAAGTGAATCGTATCATCGACGGCGACCCCCATTGCGACACTGGCGGTCATCATCGATCCAATATCCACCAGAAAGCTGTCGACTGTCCCGCCGTACCACTGATTCATGTGCCCCATGAATCCAAAAACAATGACGACTGGGAAAACATTAGGAAGCATGGATACCATCCCTCCTCGAATGTTCAATAAGTTCCCAGGTCGCGTGGGGGAATTCCAGTCTCGCAATAATAACATCATCACAACTGAAATCATTACAAAGGCAAGTCCAATACTTTCGATCAAACTTTGTAATAATGAACGCTGAGCTTTGTAAACGATCGGGATGATCCCGGTATACATCGCGACCACATCAATGTTTTCGTCAGGTTGATCTGATTCCCGGATCTCTTTGGCCGTCAACATTCCTTCGACTGGCAGATTGGTTTCCGGATCCACTTCAAAACGATGGTCTCGACAGTCCACCAAGTTTTTGGCGGTGGAAAAAATCATATCACGATCAAATAGCGGATCATCTGCTATGAATACCACGCAATCGAATCTAGAAATGAATTCACGAAACTTCTCTGATTCTGGGACCTTCCCAATGGCGGGATCAATCCAACGATAGATTTTTGGCCCCCTCTTGAGATAACCTCGGTTTTCCAGCAAATCGCGAAGTGTTTCGCTAAAAATGTAAGTCTGATCGATCAGACTTCCGATCTTTGCTCCGCCGTTCAATTCTCGTCTTATATCGACGTCATAATTGGATGGGTCCGGACCAAAAATCAGCACCTTGCCATTGTTGACCGATTCCATTCCAAGTTCTTGTTGAACGGTCTTTAAGATCTTGGTTCGATATCGGTAGGCGGTCAAAATTGGTTCGACAACCGATTTTAAATCGTTAATGAATTGACCGTAGTCGACATTGCTCAGCGCAGCCAATCGGATACTGACGCGCCACATTTCGCGACCATTACGATCCGTATCTTGTTGATCTTTGGCGATCGTTTCGTTGTCCCATCCCGATTGCCCAAGCACTGCCAGGTATTCCTGTTCTAGCATTTGGTCTCGGCTGCCAAAGAGCGCGTTAGCAAACATGTCACGCGGTTTGGATTCTTTTTGATCAGTTGCTCTAAACAGGGGAAGAAAGACATCCATCGACATTCCAGAACCAACGATCCCCATTCCGTTGGGGCCGAAAAATCTTTCCAACTGCTGTCTAACCCGCCGCGATAATTCTACTCTCTCCAACATGGAGTATTTCAAACGAAAATCCAGTTTGGTTTCGTCGTCGTAAGTTACTCCAAAATCCTTAAGTGCATCCTGCAGTTCCGATCCCTCAAGCCCCTCCAGGGATTCCGCGTTCTCACTTTTATATTTTTCCAATTGCTCTTGATAAGCAATCGCGTTGTAAGGTTCTTTTTGGGCGTCGAGGTCGAATTGAAGGGCAATTTCAGCAGGTACCAATTGGCCAAGATTATCTTCCATCCAGCGGTAATCATTTAAAATTTTCGCATCTCGATCAAACAGCTTTAAAAGCTGGACCGAAGTTTCAACCCTCGAAATACCCACCGCAAAAAAGATCAACGCAGCAACCGAAACGCTGGTAACAAGCCAGTGGTGTCCAATCACCCAGTCGCCAATTCGTAGCCAGGTTCGATGGACGGCAGCACTGAGACTTGATTCTGTTTCCAATTCCTTAGGGTCCCGTTTTTTATATCCCGGACTCCAAATTAACAAAGCACTTGGCAAATAAGTGAATAACAAGATCACCGTTGCCATGACCGCGATTGCCGAAAACAGCCCAAATTTGTAGATGGGCGTAAGATTACTTAATGTTAACGAAATCAGGCCGAGACCTGTTGTAAATGCCGCAAGCGTACATGGAAACCAACTATGAGCCACAGCAGTTTCGACCGCCATGTCGGGTCCGTTTTCGTAACACGCATCGCGATAGTAATTCACGATGTGTACCGCCGCCGAAAGCGCTAAGACGTAAACGAGCGACGGCATCGACATTAAAATCGCATCCATCGTTTGACCTGCAAACCATACGTAGGCCAAACTGGATATCGCCGCAGTGCCTCCCACGAAAAACAGCATCAACGAAACCCGAACGCTGCCGAAACTGAGGTAGGCCAGCGTAAATCCGATAATCAGCGACAGGCTGACCAATCGAAAAAGTGTGATTGAGCCTTCTTCATCGATGGCAACGTTATCACTGGGCGGGCCGCCCATTCGAAGATTTTCTAGCTTGATTCCGCATCGACCCGTCGCCAATTCCAACAAACGACCTCGCGGTTTGCCAAGAACGGGGCGCCCTACTGCACGGGCTAATTCCCCAATCACCGGTTCGTTCAATGTCACGATCAGACAAGTCTGACGAGGTGGGGGATCCAGGTTCAGTTTGTACCAAAGCTCATACCATAATTCTAATTGGTCTTCAGAGCTTGCCTCGCAAAGCTGATTAATGTCGTTGTTATAATTTTCAGCAATCTCTTCCGCGATAAATTCATCGAACAGCTGTCGGTACACCTGATTGTCTCGGAGCTGACTTTGACGGTTTTCATCGACTTGCGATAACAGCGAATCGAATGTCCAGTTGTATCCCTTCGATGGCGTGGGACCAAACAACGCACCGGTCAACCTTTGATGGGCTTCAATCTTTGCTTCAAATGTACTCTTGGCTTCTTCACCTTGCCCAACTTTTCGTAGTGTACCCTCCGGGCCTGCCATTTTTTCAAATACATCAGGGCCAGACATAACCGACTTGAATGGGCGGCAACAAAGTTTGGTAGGGTCGGCATAAAACTCGTTCTCAATTCCACGGGCATCATCCGGAGGAGCCCCAAAGGTCCCGATGTATCGACCAACCGCCTTATTTTTGCCGTTGACCATCCGCTCTAGCGAACGCTTCACTCCCTCAACAACGTTGTTTTGACCTCGCCAGCTAAACAGTTCGCCTCGCCGATTGATGAAGTACCATTGCCCCCGGCGGCCCAAGAGCCACCTTTCCCGTTCTTCGCCCCAGTCTTCGTAATAGTTGCCCGTATATAAAAGACCTAATTCGTCCCCTTTTCGATGAGCCTCAAGTTCATCGCGGCGTTGGGATTCTTCAAGAAATTTTTCATAGTCTAACGATTCTTCGTAGATTTTTCGCTTGAGGTTGATGTACTTAGGATCGCCCTCTTTGCACCAATCGCCACTGACGACGACAAATTGATCGCCGCCGTAAAAGTAATCCCCAAACTCATTAAGATCTTTCGTCTCGGTGTAATGGCTGGGAAGCCAGTCCGAGATGTTGTTTTGCATATCGGTTAGACCGAGTCTCGCTCCCCGTAGTGCAAATGGCAACAGAAAGAATACGGTGCACAACAGCACCATAGCGACGCTGCCGAAAACGCGGACGGGTTTGGAATACAATCGCTTCATCAGGACCGACTTTTCCACAAACGAGGACTTTACCACGCCTAAGATTACCGGTCGGATGCTAACGCGTCCATGTCAAAGAGCTTGCATTTCCCCCCGCGAAATCCACTTTTTCATGTTTTTTGGCAATCTGATGCGGTGAATCCAAAAATGTGGATCCGAAGGGATTCTTCGATTGGTACCGCTGAAACCCAACCGTGGCATTCTCATGAGAAAAGCCCACCAAGAAACTGTTGGTGGGCTCTAATCGAAATGAAATTTGGGACCTTTAAATCCCAGCTGGAAATTAGCTCAGGAAGAAGTCTTCGAAATAGATGTCCAGTGAGCCATCTTCGAATGTCCAGAATCCGTTCCCACCATTTTCACCAAAGAACTGGCGGCCATCACCATCTTGATCTTCTGTCAAACCGATCGTGTTAAATCCACCATTACCAAACAGGATAAATGCCGTATCGGTGCTAGGTGTCACCAAGATATCGTTTCGGAAATTGGTCGCATCCAAGCGAAGTGTTTCAACCGTCGAATTGAACGTAATGCCTCCGAAGAAGTTTGATGGGCTTCCGTTGTTCGTCAATGAGTTTGGCGTCAATGCGTAGTTGAATGACGAACCCTTCCCTGCATCGTTGACGTAGACAAAGTCGTTTCCGCCGTTACCTTCAACGTGAATCGCTCCGTAGAGGACATCTAGATTTCCGTTGTTGTCTTCGAACGATGATCCAAGATTAATTTGATCATCTCCATCGTTGCCGAGTATCGAAGTGGTTGTATTCGGGTTGGTTCCGCTAATGGTCGCAAAGTCATTACCTCGTCCGAGATTGACATTGAACTGCTTTGAGGGTCCCTCTCCGAATGTGGAATTGACAAACACCAAGTCATTCCCATCTTCGGCGTTCAGATTGGTTTCTGCCGAACTGATTCCAAACACAGAAATAACGTCAGATGAACCGCCGGCGAAGACGCTTGTCGATTCGATCGAATCGGTATAATAGATGAACTGAGCCGCAGATTGAACCGCGTTGACTCGCAGATTCATGCGATCATCAAGAATCGTACCTTTGGCCATCATGGTATCGGTACCGGTTGTTCCCGAGTCAATGGCAACCACAAATCGGTTGGATCGGTCGGCGAACGAAATATCGTAAACGTCGTTCCCATCTTCCCCGTCAAGGAAATTGTTTCCGTATGTCCGAGGAGAAATCACAAACGTATCATCACCCGATCCTCCGAACGCGTTGAGAGTTCCGTCTACGGTTCCCGAGTCAACGAACACGGTGTCGTTGCCTCCGTCACCTTGAATCAAAATGGAACTGACGCCCGCGAAGTTGTTGATGTTGACGTTGTCATCACCATCTCCTGTGGTCACTCTTAGGAAATCGAGCGATAGACGGTTGATGTTGACGGTGTCGTTACCTCCTTGGGTCGCCACAATCATCGACTCAAAGTTCATGTTGAACCCAAAGTTGTCGGTATTGACCAGGAAGCTTTCACCACTCAAATTCAATACGTCGTCGTTTTCTGACAGGACAGCAATAATGCGGTCCTGATCAGCGATGCCTGTGTCGGTTGCGAACAAGAATCGGTTATCTTCGGATCCGATGTTGTAACGATACAGGTCGGATCCCTCTTGACCATCGGAAGCAATTTTACCGAGGGCTTCCATCGCGACGAAGAAGAAGTCTCCACCATTGCCCCCCAACATCAACAATGAATCGTCCGCATCGAAGGAGAATACCTGCATGCTGTCGTCATGGTTGTCCGAACCGATCAGCGTGATTCCACCGGCACTATCATCTGGCTTGTTAAACGTACCGCCAGTCGAACTGTACTGAATCGGGACAGCCGACATCCCAGTAATCTCGGATGAAGTGATCGTGGCAAAATTGGCCTGGGTTTGATAGCCGTTGACCAGCATTTCATTTACCCCGCCTCCACCGTCGATCTGAAGCGAGCCGACCGAACCTAGTGCCAATACGTTATTGTTGATTTCGAAGAAATCGTTGTCGGCTCCACCGTCAAGGATCGAATCACCGACAGCAGCACCTACCTGGAATTGGTCAGTTCCGGATTCGCCCAAGAATGTTCCTCCGCCACCAGTCGCGATAATGGTGAAGATGTCATTTCCTTCGTTACCATTGTAAGTGGCGATGACATTTCCAAGTTCGACGTTGAAGGTGTCGTCACCCGATCCACCCAGGAATGCATTTCCATCGGTCGCAGAATCGCGGACATTAAGGATATCGTTGTCTGAACCACCCGATACTGTCGTATTGGCGATTGTGGACCGGACATTCATCGTGTCGTCTCCACCCAAACCGTCCACACCGACCACTTCGACTCCACCATAGGTGACGGTTCCACCGCCGACGCTCACGGAATCGAGGAAGATTTCGAATGTTTCCCCATTTGCGGTACCAAATCCATTAAACGTATCGTTGCCGCTGAGTCCGGTATCGAAGATCCGCACATCTGTGTTGGCAAGGATCGTGACGTTGTAAGTATCGTCTCCTTCGACACCATCCAAATCAATGACACCCATCCCCGAGTTGGCGATGTTGAAGGTGTCGTTTCCATTGGAGCCAACCAATGTCAAATTACCGTTCCAACTGTTTCCAAGGTCGACATCAAAGGTATCGTTTCCGTCGCCACCGTCGAAACCAAAGTTTTCAATACCGGTCACCATCCAACGGCCGTTGAAAGTGAAGGATCCTGGAGTGATTACAAATTGATCATCACCAGCAGTTCCGCCCAAAATGTTGAGCGTATCGTTTTCAGCATTGGGTGAGTCACTAATCACAAAGTCGATCGACGGATCAACAAACGTAACGTTATAGGTGTCGTCGCCTTCCTGACCACCCAAAGTGAGATTACCAAGCCCCGAGTTAACGACATTGAAAGTGTCATCTTCAGTTCCAGACAGAACATTAGTCACGGAGCTTCCGGTGGGGCTGTTCATCGTGAACGTGTCTTCACCGGATCCAAGGTTGATATCCAGGGTCGACGATGAACCTGAATTCAGGACTGTCACAATATCGTTTTCGGATCCAGTATCAATCGTACCCGCGGTGGCTCCGACGTTGTTGTAAATCACTTCGTCGGTTCCGGCAGCAGTGTTGATTGTGATTCCGCCACCTGAATTGAGGACAGTGACAATGTCGTTGCCGTCTTGGCCTAGTACATCGACGGTGGCGGTACTTGAACTGTTGATGGTAAATGTGTCGTGACTAATCCCACCGCGAAGAAGTCCCGTTCCAGTCCCGACATCGTCATAAACAAATATGTCCCTACCAGTGTTACCAAATAGGTCGACCCCGCCTCCAGAGTTCAGAACGTTGAATAGGTCATTGCCATTACCACCGTCGATATTGAGGAACCCGGTACCGGAATTGTTGACGGTAAATTGATCTTCACCTATTCCACCGTCAATCGACATATCTACGTCTGTATTATTGACCGCGAAGGTGTCGATCCCCACGCCAGCGAGAATACTGTTGATGCCAGAAAATGTCATTGGTTCGACATCCATGACAACATCACCTGCAGCATCGCTAGAGATGGTCCAATTGGCCGCTATCGTCGAATTGCGGATTACCAGAATTTCGTCACCGCCACCAACCAGATTCAGTCCACCGGCAACCGTCGGTGTTCCCCGGACACCGTCAACGTAAAAGATCCCATCAATTTGTAGGTTTTCCACATTATCGGAAAAATAAGTGCTGTTGAAGGAACCAGTGACATCGAGTCTCAGTTGATCAACCGGATCGACAAGCGGATCGTTGACTGAAACGAACAGAGAATTCCCTGTCCCGTCTACCGTAAAGGTGTCATTGCCCGCACCGCCATCGAGCCCAATGTCTTGCCCTACATCACCAACAATCTGGAATGTGTCATCACCTTCTCGGCCATTGAACGTGACGTTTTCAACACCGACATAGACCAACGTTCCGTCGTTAATTTCAATTCCATCGGTGTCAAAAACAAAAGTATCGTTAACAGTGGTTCCCAGACCAATGATTGTGTCATTCTCATTGTTTACTGAATCAATAACAGTCACGATTCCGTTAGGGCTGAAAACGATCTGGTAGATGTCGTCCCCTTGTTGGCCTAAAAGATCAAGTGCTCCAGCACCGAGTCCTGTCACATTGAAGACGTCGTTACCGATTCCGCCACGAATCTCAAGGTCGACGTTGGAGGATCGGACGCCGAATGAGTCTTGACCATCACCACCCCAGATTTGATCTACGCCACCAAAGGTCACGGCCTGGCCGGGAAGGTCCTGAACAGGGACAATCGGGTTCAATTCGATTCCAATCCCTCGCAAGAAAGACCTATCCTGCTCAATGATATCTTCGAATCGACCGTCTCTAGAAGTTCCAGCAAATGCCGACGCAAGTGTGCTGAAGTTAATCAATTCAGAATTCGAGTTAACCGGAAGCTGAATCGGGTCACCGTTGTCGTCGATCCCAAGGAAGTAAATTCCGCTGTTGTCACCCGAAAGTGAAGCGTTCGTTTGATAGTTCAAAACATCAAACATCGAATCGCCAGCCGAAAAGTTTCCGATCAAAGGTGCATCGTTCAGATCCCGCAAGTAAAGGTCCATCACGGTTGCGGAAATTCGATCGCCCCGAGGATCATTGGTCGGGGTTTGGTTGTCGATTCCAGACGACATCCCCAACAACTTGGACATCGTGAATCGAGTTAAACCGGTGCGAATGTTATCCCTTAGTGCCTCGAAATCGCCCTGGTAAAGATCAAGATCGAGATTGAACGACAAAATTCCGTCGCTATCGGCCCCGTTTGTATCCCCTCGGCCGGTCATAATTGACCAAGGTGAATGAGTCGTGTAGCCAGAACCATTAATATCGACGATTGCCTCGCCTAACGGGGTTGCT
>JBCCSJ010000124.1:0-14892 GCA_039200505.1 Planctomycetota bacterium
AAATCGCGGCTCATCTGCTGCCGCAGCGTTAGCTCATCGGCGGAATCTTTTTTTGTGGTGTTTCGTTGTTCATTGTGGTAACCTCCAAAAATGAGAAAATCACTACATTAATTCCCAGATTCAAATCTGCGAACATTTGAACAAAACCGACGCGTAAGCGGCTTACTTGAACAAAATAGTATCACAGGATCGGCGGAGAAGGGTATCAAGCGAAAATTGGCCAGACCACAGACTCCGGGCGTATAATACAATAGTCCAGTGTCTTTTCACTTAGGTAAGCAGATGCTTTTCCTGTTTACCAATCAGCCTTTGATCGACAACCACTACTCTCTCGAAGGACAGGCCATCTACGATCTACTTGAGGAGCAGTCCATCCACCATGCCGTGAGCCGATTGTAAATCATCTTGGGCTGGTTGACAAAAGTATCGTTTCCATTTTTAGTCAGTTTGGAAAACCTGACTTGAATCGATCTCGACCGATACCCGATCTTGGGACGCGGAGTTGGTAGAGCACGGCAACTGCCGATCTTTAGGTGTAACAATCGACTAAATATTTCTACAACTCTGCATGAGGACAAACTCAAGCGACAGACCATTAACCACGGTTAATTTGTACACTATATTTTTCGGTTGTTCAAAAGCCCGAAAGATTTGTGCCCCCTACTTTCTGTCTTAGCCTTTTATCAGCGGATCTTTGAGGTCTAGAGTCTCGGAGATTTTCAATGGCTCGGCAAGCTAGAAAAATATTTCGATTGATCCCCGTAAGATCAGATTCTGCAAATCTTGAATCGCTGTGTTAGAAGAACTTCTCGGTACGTTCCGCTTGCCGAGCGGGACACAAGCGGCTTAAGCATCTTGCTTCCATTTTCGCGATTGACTGCGTCACATATTCGCTGATGTCCAATCATACTCACCAAATTTTGCGCAGTCGCCCCGATTTGGCTGCACGGTGGGATGACAGGGAAGGAAAAGCCACAAGATGGTTGAAGCTGACACCATCCAAAGATCTAAACGGCAATTCAGAAGAACCTTCAGAGTCGGCTATCCAAGCGATCTTGAACACCCCAGGGCGATTAAAGGAACTCAGGCTCCGGCTTCCGGATGTGAGTTGGTGGATGAATTACTTTTCCCAGCACATCGCGGCGCTCTCCAATCGAGAAGATGAAGTGACCGGTCATTTTTGGCAGTCGAGATTTGGTTCGGAGTTGCTTGAAACCGATTCGTCGCTGGTTAACTGCATGAACTATGTCGATCTGAATCCGGTCCGAACCGGTGTTGCTGAAACACCCGAAGAATCGGAATTCACCGGTTCCGCGAAAGTTAAGTAGAATTATTTTTGTTGAGCGGACTGCGACAATAACCCTTGCAGTTAAGAATTAAGCGAATCCTTTTAACGAGATTGGATCTTGAACCGTATCAACTCCAGCGAATCCCACCAAACCAGGTAGAACCACTGCCGATTTCCTAATCCCCAACCACAGCCAATGGCACAGTGAATCGGGATTGAAACCATTGAGTGATACGGGTGCATGCGGTCCGACGATTTTCAGTCAATCGAAACGTGTGCTCCGACTTGGGGTAATATTCTACCTGAAGTTGTCCCTGATCAGGCTGAAGTCCAAACATCTCCTTGAATTGAATCCTTCCGCAAATGTCGTCGTAGCCGTCGGTATAGAGGAACAACATTTGGACGCCTCGTTCCATCATCGAATTCAAATCCCGGATTACTTGATCCTGAGGAATTGGATCGGCAAAAAATTCAGACTCGGAAATCGCGGGACTTGCCGAATTAGATTGATTCAAATCCGAAAGACGTCGCTTAACCGCGTTTCGCCAGAATCTTGGTTTCAAGAACCGACCCAACCGGTGCCGTAAATAATAGCCCATCGTTCGAAAGACGATTCCATCCAAAAACACCGCACCAACTACCCGAGAATCTTTGGCGGCAACTTTATGAGCATTGAATGCCCCGCTGCAAAGCCCCATTAAAACCACTTGGTCGTTATTAGTTTCCCGTTTCAAAAAGTTGATCGCATCAGCGACATCCAGTTCGGCCCGATCTGATGATTGCAGTCTTCCGCTCCTTGGCCCACTTTCTCCCAAGCCAGACAAATCCATTCGGAGCGTTGAATACCCAAGCCGAGCCATTTGCCGAGCAATGTCAACATGCAATCGAAACGGGCCAATGCGATGCACAATTCCAGCGTTTAGGATCAGCGCCGTCGGCGCATCCGTCTTGGCGACATCCGCATCAGGAGTGGTCAAAATCCCTGACAGAACTTTCCCAGGGCCAAAGTTGCAAACGGATTCCTTCATATCGACACCACTGATTGCCCAGACCGCTGCTGCAATTTTTCGATCCGCCCGAACATCTCATCCGCATTTTGAACGATGATTCGGGTTGTTTCTGGATTCAAATTTGCCGTTTCCAACGCCGACAAATCGAACCACTGACTCGGACGAAGTTCGTGAATGGATTTACGAATCCCGGGAACGCACGAACTGGAATTTAATAATGCTTGATCGTCGGTGATCAATAGGTGAGGAAGGTCGAGAGTCGGTAAAGAAAAAGTACGGTGTTCGAGTTCTTGGATCAAACTTCGCCGCCATAGAAATCCCAGCAGTTCCTCATACTGCTCGTCGTTCGCGGTCTTCATTTTGCAAACCCAAAGATCCAGCATCTTTTGGTGCAACTTACGGCTTGCCCGCAGATAAGCTTGGCCTTCCAACGTGGGTTCCCAAAGTATTAACAAATGAACGTCTTCGCGTTGCATCGCCACTTCGGATGCGAACAATCCGCCTAGCCGATGACCGAGCAACATCACCGAATCTAACTCGGCTAACTCTTTGAGCCTTTCAATCGCCTGATGAAGATTTTGTCTCCAGATTTCCGTGGATTCGACATCACCAAACGATCCGCTGGAATCGCCGATACCCAAATAGTCAAAACGAAAAACAGCAATGCCTTTACGAGCCAGTTGCCTTGCGATCAGCCGGAGTGACCAATGACTTCGAATATATTCCTGACCAACGGGGGGACAAATCACGACGCCACGACGGAGTTTGGTGCTCTGCCGCGCGGGATGATAAACTCCAAAGAGTTGAGAATCGGGATGTCCAAAAAAGTGTTGCATTAGGTTGATTGGAAAATTTTATTTCGGCCTTTCGATCGTTACTTCCGTTGATTGGTCAATGGGGCCGACCCAAATGCCCTCAGCAGTCGGCCCTCCTGTCATCAGGATAGTGCCGCGAATGCGACTCGGGCGGGCGTTGGATAGATTAAGTGCGGGTTGAGTATAATGAAGTAATTGAGTTGTTTACTGACTCCTTAATCCCAGAATCCTTTCAGTTTTCGAAAAATGCTTTTCGGCTTTTCTGAACCTTTCTCGGAAGAATCTATTTGATCTGAATTTTCATCACCAATCGTTTTATTCAACGATTTGCCTTCCAAAGATCGATCCTCCGATTGAGTGTCCGTAGAACGAGCTTCCGCTCGCTCCTTTCCTGCCTTCAATTCCAAATCAGACTCGGATTGGAACCGGTGAGAGTCTGAAATTCGGTCTGCCATCTGCTCTAAAGTTAAAGTCAAGAAATCCTGCGGCCCCAATTCGATCCCCGTATTTTCTTTGACTACCGAAATCACCCGCATTACCAGCAACGAGTGGCCACCGATATCGAAGAACAAGTCAGTCGTTTCCACGTCATCGGTTTCAAGAATCCCTTTCCAGCAATCCATCAAAAATATTTCTGCCGCCGTCAACGAATCCGACTCAGGTATATTCGAACTTGACCTGCCCGGATTCGTTTCCAATCTTGGCCTCTCAAGTTCAGCAGAGCCAGGACTTGGCAATGATTTGTAATCAACCTTGCCGTTATTTGTCTGAGGCATCGCATTTAAATGAACAAAGTGTTGAGGAATCATGTAGTACGGCAACGACTGTTTTGAATGGTTTCGCAAATCGGATGCGGAAATCGCATTTTCATCGCCAACGTAGTAGGCTACCAGTTTGGCGTCGCCCGGTTTGTCATCGCGGACCACGACGACGTTTTGGGTGACCAACGGATGAGTTTGAATCACATTTTCAATCTCTTCCAATTCAATTCGAAAACCTCTTATTTTCACTTGTTTGTCATTTCGACGCAAGAATTGGATATTGCCGTCATGACAAAATCTGGCCAAATCACCGGTTCGATAAAGTTTGTCGCTTACATAGTTGGCGAACGGATTGCGGTACCGATTTGCGACAAATCTTTCGGCGGTTAGATCTTCGCGATTTTTATAACCAAGCGTTACTCCTGCGCCACCGATGAAGACTTCTCCTTCACAACCGGCGGGAACCTCATTCCCGTTTTGATCCAATAGATAAATTTGCGTATTGCCAATCGGTTTCCCAATCAATATCGGGGCATTTTTGTCTGTGATTTGAAAGGCAGCCGACCAAACGGTGGTCTCGGTCGGACCGTACATATTCCAAAGCTGACTACAGCGGTCCAGCAAAGGCCTCACCAAATCCGCGGGCATTGGTTCGCCGCCGCACAGCACTTTGAGGTCTTTTTTTCCCTCCCATCCCGATTGAATCAGAAGCCTCCAAGTAGATGGCGTGGCTTGCAGGAGTGTGATGTCATTTTCCTGAATCTGATCCGCCAGCCGATACCCATCAGACGCTGTTTTGCTATCCAGAATGACCACTCGGCCTCCTGAAATCGTCGGCAGATACAGTTCCAAAACTGCAATGTCAAATGAGAGCGTCGTGACCGCAAGAACCGAATCTTCCGAAGTGAACCCCGGTGTTTTTTTCATCGAATAAAGAAAGTTAACCACTGATCCGTGAGGTACCTGGACCCCCTTAGGTTTCCCAGTGGAACCGGAAGTATAAATGACGTAACAAATTTGATCAGGGCGGTTTTGATTGGGAACTGCCGAATGATCCAACTGCTGAATCTGAGCTTTCGATTGATCCATCAAGATCATCGGTTTACCAAACGATCTCACTTCTTCGATTAAGTGCTGCTGCGTCACGACCAGCTTCAAACCAGAGTGATCGCACATGTATTGAAGCCGATCGATCGGATACGCAGGATCCAGCGGCACATAGCCGGCTCCCGATTTTAAAATGCCGAACAAGTTGACCAGCATTTCGGCACTTCGTTCGACACAAATTCCTACCAAGTCGCCTGCTTTAACACCTTCCGATTGAAGGTACCTTGCGACTTGATTGGAAGCCATTTCGACCTGTTGGTAAGTCAATTTTTGATCGTCGAATTGAACCGCAACCTTGTCAGGTGTCAGATTTGCCTGCCGAGTAAATTCTTGATGAAGCGTCGACTCCGAGGGAATTTCCAACTCGGTCTGGTTCCAATCGACGATCACCTGCTGCCGTTGGGCAATGTTCATCACGTTAGGTTGCAAGATAGGCATGTCAGGGTTAGCAGCCAGCTCATGCAGAAATGTTTCGAAACCATCGAAGTAAAATGCCATCGCTTCGGCGGAAAACAGATCGGTATTGTATTGAACCTGGAGTTCGACCGACCGATCTTCGCGGATGACTCCGTTGATGAACCATTCGAGATTTTCAAATAGCCGAGGTTCGACGACCACCTCGACTTCGAATCCATGAAATCCAAGTTCCTGCCGATCAATGACCGGGTCAAGATTAAAAGAAACCGAAATCATCGGAGGACGAGAAGGATCTCGCGGCGGAGCCAAGCGACGTAGTAGTGTTCCGTACGAATATCGTTGATGGTCAAATGCATCCAGTAGCTCGGTGCGACTCTGTTTGAGATACGTTTCAAAGGATTCGGCCGTGTCGATCTTGGTCCGCAACGGCATTGTATTGACGCAATGCCCCATCAATTCGGTTCGATCCATCGCCGCCTGACCGGCTGTCGGAATACCAATGCAAAAATCGTCGTTGCCGCTGATCCTGGCCACAAAGCAATTAAAAGCGGCCAGCATTGTATTGAAAAGGCTGCATCCGGACCGGGCTCCAAGCTTTTGCACCTGATCGACAAGTTCGACCGGAAGCAGATGATCGTACCTGCGTGCGACGTAAGTTCGCAAGTTGGGTCGTTGACGCGTTGTTGGCAAATCGAGAACTGGAATTTCATCCTGAAAATGATTCACCCAAAATTGTTCATCCGTTTTCCCTGCATCGGACTGGTGATATTCGGTAATGGCCTGAGCATATTCTTCATATTGATTGGATGCACTTAGGGGATCACGGTTCACTCCGGATAAACGATCATAGAAATAACCAAGGTCTCGACAAAACAACGCGAGCGACCAACCGTCAAGAATCAGATGATGGCCAGTGAATGTCAGTTTGTGACGCTCATGATCTAGTTTCTGTAAAACGGCTCGAAACAGAGGTCCGTTTTCAGTATCAAACGGAGTCCTTGCCTCCGTTTGGACCACCGACGCAAGGGACTGTTCTAGCGTTTCTCCAGACTGTCCGCTTAGGTCCAAGTATCGAACGTCAATCTCGACAGTATCGTGTACGAAAACAGTTTGGCCATCCTCACCAAACGTTGACCGAAGGGCGCCGTGACGTTCGACGACGTTTTGAAGCGATACTTTTATTCGATCGGTATCCAAGTCCCCCGTCAGCCAGATCGATGCGATTTCGTTGTAGGCGCAATTGGCTTCGACACTCTGCTTGCTCGCCAGCCAGACTTCCAACTGGGCCTCAGTCGTCGCATATTGTTTCGCCGTTGATCGCTTGGTCGAACCGATGGCAACTGGAATGAACGGAGTGGTTGTTGATTGGGTCAATGACACGTGGAGGCTCCAATAAGATTAAGCGAACGGCCTGAATTAGTTTGAAAATTGGCCGACCTGAATGAATTGGCCTGGGTTAAGCGTGTCAGCCAGGAACCATCCCATATTCCCTGATTCATCTTTTCCAATTTCGGCCCCCGGAACCGGGGGTTGTTCCGACATTTCGGTCGAGAATTTGGTAAACCCCTGACCGGGCATAAAACCGAATCGCTGACATTCAATAATCGTTGCCCTGGTTGCTTCGACCATTTTGTCGATATGGTCTTTTTGATGAGCAAGCGTCAACAGGCACGGACGGTGATCCCAGATATGCATCCCTCGACGACGCAGACCCGCAAAAAAGACTTCGCTGTAAACGACTTCCTGATGAAATTGAATCTTAAATAGCGAACCAAAATTGGCCAAAAACAAGGGTGCATCAAGTTGTGTAAAGACTTGGTTCAATTCATCAGCCAGATAATCGGCAAGTGCATTTAGGCGGTCATACATCGGTTGACCACCGGCTTTCAGATAGTCCATGATCGCCTTGGAAGCCGCCAACGTAAGAGGATGTCGAACAAAGGTTCCCGCGAAATAGGTCATACCCGCTTCCGGCCGACTGTCGTCCCCGTATTGCCAGTAGCCTCCGTCCAGTCCGTCCATGTATTCCGATTTTCCACCAATCAGGCCAATCGGCATGCCGCCCCCAAAAATCTTACCGTACGAGGCAAGATCGGCTTTGACATCAAAATGCTGTTGAGCACCGCCGAGACCGATCCGCAATCCAGAAATGACTTCATCGAAAATCAAGGCAGCCGGTTGATCTTTCGTCATCGCCCGAAGCTCGTGCAGAAACTCCCGCGGCTGGAGTTCTGGTTTTCGACTTTGCACCGGTTCAACCAAAATACCGGCGATCTCATCCATCCGCTGATTTATAATTTTCAGCGATTCGTTACTTCCGTATTCAAGGATCAGGGTATTGCCGACATGGTCTTTGGGAATCCCGGTTGCTGCTGGAAAACTCTTCATCCTTTTGCTTCCTCGAGCAATCACTTCGTCAAGAATGCCGTGGTAATCGCCATTGAACATGACGATCAAATCCTTACCGGTCGCGTTTCGTGCCAGTCGGGTACAACCGAGAACCGCTTCGGATCCTGTATTGGAAAACGCCATGCGTTGATGTCCCGTCAATTCACAGAACAGGCTGGCAACTTCCCCCGCCAACGGAGACTGGGGCCCGATGGCGTAGTCCTTTTGAACTTGTTCGGTGATTGCTTGAACGGTAACGTCGTGAGTGTGTCCGAGCAGATTGGAACCAAAACCGCAGGTGAAATCGATATACTCGTTTCCATCGATGTCCCATAAATGAACCCCTCTACTTCGCTCGATGACAATCGGATGAGTCATTTCTTTCATGTTGGGCCGGAAACCAGAAACCGTTCTGGGATCGGCCATGTATTTGCGATGCTTTTGAGCATACGCTTTACTTCCCGGCATCATGATGTTGTTCAAGCGGACGATTTCGTCGAGGGCCTGCTGCTGGTGAGCATCCAGTTTGTCGTCGTTCCGTTTCACAGTATCAAACCGTTTAGCCTTCTTGGGTTGAACGTCATCGGTTGAATTCGACGTTGCTGCTGGCTGGGATAGTTGGTCGGTTGAATCGGGATTAGCACGATTGCCGGCGAGCTCCTTCTCGGGTGCATCGTCCCTATTGTTGGCAGTCCCAGTGGCGTCGACCGCTTGCGAATTCGATACGGCCGTATCGGCAAACTGTTGCCCCGTACCGTTTGGATCGGCAGCAACCGATCCAGGTGCATCCATGATTGGTTGACTTGCAAGTGTGGATCCAGGTGCATCCATGATTGGTTGACTTGCCATTGTGGATCCAGGTGCATTCGAAAGCAGCTGCATTTGCATCTGCATCAACTGCAGTTGAGACTGGATGATGTTGGCTACGTCGTTTTGACCCGACATAGCAGCGGTCGGCATGGGTGGCTGTTTCACCAGAGTAGGTGGTGCCACCACCGAGGACGATTGGCTGACAGGGGCTACTGGAGTCGGCGGTTCCAAAGGTTGCACTTCACCCAGAGTTTCCAGTCGTTGCTGGGATTCGACACCTGGTGAGATTGACTCGGCCGGTTGTCTGGGTTGCTCCACATTCGGGACAGCAGCGTCTTGATTTACTGGTGCTGGTGTCGGGGTGGACGTGACCGCGTACATTTCTGAAGGGAGTCGTTCGTCAAGCCACTGGGCCAGCAAGTCTACCGTTGATGTATCCTCTAGCAATTGCCTGAACGTCACATCAATGGCCATCTCTTTTTTGAGCGCAGTCGCCGTTTGAGTCAGCACCAACGAATCCAACCCCATTTCAAAAAACGTGGTATTCCCTTCGAATTCAGTCAGATCAAATCCAGACGTTTCTTCAAAAATGGTTTGGATCGCTTTGACGATTTCAGGAACACGATTCATGGTGTGGGTCTCCACAGAATTCAATTTTACTGGTTGTTTGGACAAACGTTCGTGATGACAACCAGCGGTTTTGTCAGCTTCGATTTTGTTCGTTAACGGAGTTGCCTGGACCGAATCAGAATGAGCAACCTGTCCCGGTTCAATGAAATATTTTTTTCGATCAAAGGCATAAGTTGGCAGCGAAATATGGATTGGACGTGGCTGGCCTTTCGATCTGCCGGCTATTTTGGACCAGTCAATCGTCACGCCTGCCACCCATAGTTGCGCTAAAGCGGCAAACATGGTTTTCCATTCTTTTTGATCTTGAGCGGTATCGCTTAGCGTGGGGATAGCTATCTGATTTTTCCGGTCGGTAGCGTGCTGTTTCGCTAAGGTGGCCAATGTCTTTCTTGGTCCAATTTCGATCAGGACTCGATTCGCGTCTCCTTCTTTGGGATCCCACATTTTCAAAACGGCATCGGAAAATCGGACCGGTGCCCGAAGGTGATTTGCCCAGTATTTCGGGTTCCGGGCGTCCGCCTCTTTCATCCAATCCCCTGTTACGGTCGACAGAATCGGAATCTTGGGTGCCTGCAATGGGAATTGACCCACGAATTCTTCGAAAGGATCAACGATCGAATTCATCATGGGAGAATGAAATGCGTGGGACGTGTGCAGATACCGACACACGACATCCTGCGATTCGAGTTCATTCTGAAGTTGTTTGACTTGATCAGTGGGCCCGGCAACAACACACAATTGAGGACCATTGAAAGATCCGATCGCCATTTGACCGAAGAGCATCGGCTCCACCTCGTCGCCCGGCAAACGAACGCTCAACATGCTGCCGCCGGGTAACTCTTGCATCAGCCGGCCTCGTTCCGCAATCATTTTCAAGCCATCTTCGAGCTCAAAAACGCCTGCCGTGCACGCCGCTGCAAACTCACCGATCGAATGTCCCATTAAGCCGGCCGGTTCGATCCCCCATTTCAACCAAACTTGCCCCAGGCTATAACCGAGCGCGAACAAAGCAGGTTGGGTGAATCGAGTGTTTTTCAGAATCTGTTGGGCCGATTCCTCGTGACCCGGTTCTGGATAAAGGATCGTCCGCAAATCTTGTCCCAATAACGGAGTCAGAATCTCGGAACATTGATCCAGGTTGGCTTTGAAAACTGAAGATTGTTCGTAAAGGTTTTGCCCCATGTTGACATATTGGGACCCTTGTCCGGGGAACATAAAAATCAACGGACGCCCTGCCGTCGATTTACGTTCAAAAAAGGATTGCACGCATCGGTTTCCCAAAGAGTCAGCCGCACTTTTGGAGTCACTGGCGACGACAGCGGCTCGATAGGAAAAAACGGAACGGCGGGTTTGCAACGAATCCACGATCCGGTCCCAATCGTCTGCGTTACGGTGACTCAGATGATGAGTCAATCGTTCAACATTTTGTTGGAGCGATTTTTCTGACTTGGCCGAAATTGGAATCACAGCAAAGGGTAACCGACTATTATCATCCAAAGTTTCGTCGTCGAGCGAGGGTGCTTCTTCTAGGATAATATGAGCGTTCGTTCCTCCGACGCCGAACGAACTGATTCCAGCTCGTCGAGGCGTGTCGCACCGCTCCCAAGGCATGTTCTGATCACAAACAAAGAATGGACTACTCTCAAAATCGATTTCAGGGTTTGGTTTTTCAAAATGTAATGTCGCAGGAACGGTTTCGTGAAACAACGATTTCGCGGCCTTAATCAATCCAGCCACCCCTGCTGCGGCAACCGTATGCCCAATATTTGATTTGACCGAACCGATTCCGCAGAATTTTTTTTGATTCGTTTGGCTTTCAAACACCGACTGCAAAGCCGAAACTTCAATCGGATCACCAATCGGCGTCGCCGTTCCATGAGCTTCGATATAACCGATCGTTTCAACCGGAATGTTGGCCATCGCATGAGCCATCGCGATCGCATTTGCCTGGCCTTGAATACTCGGAGCGGAAAAACTGGCTTTCTGACCTCCGTCGTTGTTCAGACCAAAACCTTTGACCACCGCGTAAATCCGGTCACGATTGGCAATCGCATCAGCAAGGCGTTTCACGACCACCAATCCGGCGCCGTCGCTGAACAAAGTTCCGGCACTATCAGCATCGAACGGACGACAATGACCATCGGGCGAAAAAATGCTGCCGGTTTGATGCAAATGTCCGCTTTTCTGCGGGAAGTAAATCGAAACTCCCCCGGCCAAAGCAGCGTCGCAGTGCCGAGCGGCCAACGACTTACAAGCCTCGATCAAGGCGACCAGCGATGTCGAACAGGCCGTGTTGACGTTGATCGCAGGACCCTTCAAATCTAACGCGTGAGCAATCCGCGTGGCGATGTAGTCTTTTTCGTTTAAGACTCCGACATTGAATTCGCCCGTTTGCCGAACCAGATCAGGATTCGTCAGCACATTTTTGATGTAGTAGCTGGTTGAATAAGCCCCTGCCCAAACTCCAACCGAATCCCGACAATCAAATGGATTTATTCCTGCATCCTCTAAAGCAGCCCACGCTAATTCCAGCAGGATTCTTTGCTGTGGATCGGTTAACTCTGCATTGCGTGGCGGCGTGCGAAAAAATCGAGCATCAAAGTATTCCGCGCGGTCGATCACTCCTCTTGCCGCAACGTAATTTTCTGCTCGTGTTTCCTGCACGTTGAGGCTGGGGTCCAGTTCTTCGGGAGTGAAGAACGAAATCGTTTCGCGTTGTTCAATCAAGTTGTCCCAAAACTGATCCAGGTCGTCAGCCCCCGGCATTCTGGCCGACATCCCTACAATCGCATAACCTCCATCACAAGAATCCTTGGAGTTGGGACCATCGAATGGAGGATGATGAGACTTTTTATTAGCCTGAAATCGCGCAAACCAAGTCGACTTCTGAGCACCCGACGGAGCAATCTTTGCGAAGCTGGCGATCGTCGGATTATCGAAGAACTGGGCGGTATTGATCTGAATATCCGTTTCCCGATTGACTCGTGCGATCACCTGAGCGGCTCGAATTGAATTACCACCAAGCTCGAAAAAATTGTCGTGAATTCCCAACCCATCGATCAAAAGAATGTCCGACCAAATTTCAGCAATCTGCGATTCCAGTCCTGTGGTCGGCGGAACAAACTCAGTCGGGATGTCAGGGCGTTGTGTTGAAGGAGCAGGAAACGATTTTCGATCCAGTTTACCACTTGGCGTTTAGAAGAATTCATCAACAACAACGATCAGGCTGGGAACCATGTAGTCGGGCAACAATTCACTGATCGACCTGCGTATCTGAACGGTATCTGGCTGTTGTTCATCATCAGCTAAAAGATATCCTACGAGGCGGCTATCTCCTGGCCGATCTTCTCGTAAAACCGTGGCAGCTCGTCGCACTCCGGGCTGAGCCGCCATGGCGGCGTCAATTTCACCCAGTTCAATACGATGTCCGTTGAGTTTGATTTGACCATCGATCCGCCCTAGATGGTCAATCTGTCCGTCTTCAGTGATTTGAGCCAAGTCTCCAGTTCGGTAGACCTGTTCGCCTTGAAAGTGAGTGAATTTTTCTTGAGTGAGATCGTCACGATTCAAATATCCCCGAGTCACTCCGCGACCACCGATCAGCAATTCTCCAGGATGCTCGGGCGGACAAAGTTCGTCATTTTCGTCAACAACATAGACCGTGGTGTTGGCAACTGGTTTCCCGATCAATATTCGATCGCGGCTGTTTGTCACTCGGCAGCCGGTGGAATAAACCGTTGTTTCAGTAGGACCGTAAAGGTTCCAAACTTCGCTAGATCTTTCTAACATCGGATCGATTAAATCACGCGGTAGCGGTTCGCCACCGGTGATGAACTTCATGTCCGGGTTACCCGCAAAATCCCCTTCTAAAATCATTCGCCACATCGCAGGGGTCGCCTGCATGATATTGATTTGGTGCCGCTGTATCGATTCGACCAGGGCCTTCTGATCTTTTGCTGTGGCTCGATCGACAACGACGACCGTGCCTCCCAAGGCCAACGGCAAGAACATTTCGACAACTGAAATATCGAACGAAAGCGTCGTGGTCGCAAGAATACGATCCCCCTGCTGAAAACGAATCATCTCCCCGACGCTCATGAGCATGTTCACCACACCGTCATGAGGGACGAGGACCCCTTTTGGCTTTCCAGTCGATCCTGAAGTGTAAATCACGTAAGCGATTTCTTCGATCGGATCTTGCCGAAGTTGGCATGGTCCTCCGGTCGGTTGAAAATCTTCAAGAGCTTCGACCGAAGTCGATTCCACATTGAACTTTTTGACGAGTTGTTCTTGCAATTGATTGGTTAGGACGTGCTTTAATCCCGAATCGCCGACCATATATTCGAGGCGATCCACGGGATAGTCGGGATCCAGCGGCACATATCCGGCACCACTTTTTAGGACCCCCAAAAGCAAGCCGGGCATCCGCAGATCGCGATCGCTACAAACCCCGACCAGATCGCCCTGCCCTATCCCTTTCTGGTTTAGGTAAACAGCGACTTGATCGCTGAATGCATCCAATTCGCGGCAAGTTTGGCGACGTTGTCCACAGATGACCGCAACTTCATCGGGACGATCCGCCATTGATTTTAGAATCAAACCGTGCAATGTGTCGGACGGAAAATCTCGAAACGACTGATTGATCCAATTGTAAAATGAATCAGCTGACATCTTGGGATACCTGACTCAACCAAGTGATCGTAAAGACATCGGCATCCGAAATTTGATAGAAAACTCGAATCCAATCGGAACCCAGTTTTTCGAGATGCGGCGTTTGTTCCGTTAGACGAAAATCAACATACTCGGCACCCATCGATTCGACGACCGCGCACTGGAAACCAAAGTACTGCCGGACGATAGGAAAGCAACATTTGTAGATAGATTCTTTGGCGGAAAATACAGCCGAAAACAGTGCATCCGGGTCGGCATCGTTTTTTAAAATTTGATCCCATTCGGCCGGATTTACAATTTGATTTTGTACTTCCCGGCGTACTTTTGCATCAACAATTTTTTCAGTATCGATCCCGATCGAACGCGTCGTATCGGTCGACGCGACGGTCGCCCAAGTCCAGTTTTGACTGTGGGTAATTGAACCAGTAAAACCGTTTGGCCAACTAGGTGACCGATCATCATTGACACCTACCGAACCGTTTTCACCCAGAAGTAACAATTGGCTTTCGGCACAGACTCGTCCAAGTGCGAATTCCTTTTCCCGTTTTTTCAACAGGCTCTCACGATCCAACCGGGCGGGCTGAAACGAGGGACGCATATGGTGCTTCAGATCCTGGTTGAGATTTACCAGCCAATCGTTAGTCAGCCAATCGATGAACTGCCCGGTAGAACCTGAATCTTGGCTCGAATCAGAAGAGTGCTTAGGGTTCGGCATGGAAAGCGTAAATTCAGACACGGCATTGCTAAAATATCTGGTGGCATAACTTTCTGAAGGATGGGTTACGCCAGTCAATTTGGACGCCAATTATTGACAATAAATCCGAAATTCAGCCAAATTTCGGCTGGTAGAGGGCAATTCCAAATCCGTGTTGCGAAAAGTCAACCAACACTAATGCTTAGGTTTACCCACAAGTTTGTCTGATTTTACGGGGAAACGTTTTATTTTGTTCTTGATAGCGAATGAATAAAGTTGTCTCCGAGTGAACCAAAGTCTT
>JBCCSJ010000125.1:0-14867 GCA_039200505.1 Planctomycetota bacterium
ACCATAACGGATCACTGATTCAATGGAAAATCTCAGTTTAAGCGATAAGAGTCGGCTTTGAAAATCGGGCCATCCGCGGAAATTAAAAATAACTTGACGAACCTCAAAAGGATTGATACCGTACTAGCACAATAGTACACATGGCTGGCGATTGATTTGCGGCTGGCAGATCGATCGGACACAATAAAGAAGTTGACTCATTCAATTGATTGAAACGAGGTGGGATGTGAGTGCGGTAATGAAAAAGACTTCAATTCTGTTAACATTGTTAATGTGCTCGTTATGGATAGGGCAAGAATTAGCAACCGCTCAAATTTCCGGTTTGGAACCATGGATTGGAAACAGGATTAACACCGAGTTTATCACTGATCGCGCTTCGGTTGTCGCAGTAGCATTTCCGCAAAAAGTTGCCAAAGATCCGAAATTTGATATCTTCCCTCGCGAAATCGTCACGGCTTGGGGGCTGAAGGAACTTGGTTTTGATCCAATGTTGATTACCCAAGGGACATTTGTGATCGAGGAAGTCGATGATTTGGGGCGACTTCCCAAGTGGGCAGCCGCTCTGCAATTCGAAGAGATGCAGGGCTTGGCTGGGAACTTGCTCAAAGAACTCGAAAAGAAAAGAATTGGCGATCGAGTTCTTTACGAAGCTCCGTCTGGGTTACCGGGTTACGTGAGCTTTCTGATTTATGACGAATCCACCATTCTGGTCGGCGACAAAGAACTTTTTGAGTCGATGGTCCGCGCACAGGAATCAGGGGTGCTGAGAGATTTGGTTGAAAAGGCATCCGTCAAAGGGGAAGTGATGGGGTTTGCAGATTTTCGACCTTTGCGACCTGTCCTGAAACAGGCACTGCAGGGAATCCCGGCAATGCTGCCCCCTCCAGTCACCAAGTTAAAATTATTGCCGGATTTAATCGACGCCATTGAGGTTGGAATTACCGTCGAAGGTCGGATCAAAACAATGATCAAGTTTCATGGTGTCGAAGAAGCGGACACCAAAAAGGCAGCCAAAATAATCCGGGACGCAATCGCGTTTGGGAGCGACATGGGGATCGGTGCGATGGCAGCACAGATGGATTTTAATGATCCCGTTCAATCAGCGACAGTTGATTATGTCCAACGATTTGCTGAATACATGCAAGATCAAATGGATCCGGAAGTCGAAGGGGCAGCCTTTGCAATGAATCTGGACCAAGAAGCGACAACCCTTCCGATTCTGGTAGGGATGCTTTTACCCGCTGTTCAACAAACCCGGGCTGCGGCACGACGAACATCGAGCATGAATAATTCCAGGCAGATGTTATTAGCCATGCTCAATTTTGAGAGTGCCAACGGAAGTTTTCCCGCCCAGGCGAGTTACGATGCAAACGGAAAACCTCTACTTAGTTGGCGTGTTCATATCCTTCCATTTATTGAACAACAGGCTCTTTACGAAGAGTTTCACTTAGATGAGCCGTGGGATAGCCCGCATAACCGAAAGTTGATCAGCCGGATGCCGATGGCTTATCAGAGTCCTTCTGTTGCCAGTATGGGTGATGGAAAAACGGTCTATCTTGGATTGTCAGGGGATGGCATGGCATTTGGAAAAGACGCCCGCAATCTCCGAGATTTCACTGACGGAACTTCTAATTCGATCGTTATGGTCGAAGTCGATCCTTCCGCATCAGTGATTTGGACCAAACCCGAGGACTTTACCCCTAATTCTCGAGATCCACGCCGAGGACTTGGCAGCGTGAACCCAGGTGGCTTCATCGCGACCTTTGCAGATGGTTCGGTGCGCTTCATTTCCAACAGTATCGACCCGGAAGTATTAAAGGGCATGATGACGATCAGCGGCGGTGAAGCCATCAATCGTTAACCCTTGTGAATCAGCAAAGCCCCCTGTGAGCTGGCATGGTTTGTCAGTTTGACGCGTAATGAATCCCGGCTTTGGCAAGAATTTCAGCTGAAGACGTTTTGGCAAAATTTCTGTTTCAGGTATGGCGAACCGCTCTTAGTTATGAAGTAGTTAATTTCAACTTTTCGAATTCAATCCACAGAGATAAAGATGGTCCAAATTTTGTTGAAATCCCTGAAAGTCGTCCTTTTAACGTTGGCCCTGATAACCGTCTTGGTTAATCATTCCGAAGCTCAAATTACAGATCTATTTCAAAAATCAAACGATAAGAAACGTAAACCGACCAGCGAATTCGTGCCGGCTTCTGCTTTCGTTTCCTTTTCGCTTTTTCCGTCGACGCTTGACAAAAAGGAAATGATGAACCTGTTCCCTCGGGAAATCGTCACCGCATGGGGCACAAAAGAACTTGGCTTTGATCCAATGTTGATCGATGAAGTCAAACTGATTTTCAATCCACCAAGCGACAGCCCTGGCACGTTGGAGTGGGCGGCGGTCATGCATTTTGAACAGATGCAGGGATTGGCCGGGAGTATGATCAATGATTTCCCCGAAAAAAAGATCGCTGGTAAAACGGTGTACTCTGGGAAAGAGCAATACCTTCCAAGTTTTATGGTGTACGACGAGTCGACGATCATCTTCGGTGAGGAGGATTTCTTTACTACGTTGGTGGGGGCCGGTGGATCTGGTCAGATTGCGAGTCTCATGAAGGCTCCCGAAGTCTCCGGAGAAGTCTATGGGTTTGTTGATCTGTCAAGTGTCCGCACCTTAATCGAAGAAGCGTTGTCGGGATTTGACGAAGTAGTGTTTCCTCCAGAAGTCGATGCGATGCGGCTTCTACCAGACATGTTAAAGTCAATTGAGTTGGCGGTGGCCATTGAAGATTCGGTTCAATTTGAAATCGTAGCTCGAGCTGAAGATACGAAAAACGCCGAACAGGCGGAAAGTATTTTGATAGATGCAATGGATTACGGACACCAAAATTTATTGGAACAATTATCAAAGCAATTGGACTTGTCGGACCCAGTACAGCAGGCCACGGTCGAATATGCCAATCGCATGTGTGAGAAATACAAAAAAGTGTTCACACCTGAACTTACAGGCAAACGGTTGAAATGGGAGATGGGCGAAGAATTAGGCGCTTTGCCGATTCTTGCCAGTGTCCTCGGATCCGCTGGGTTTAGGATGGAAGGCCCCGACGTGAGCCGGTCACGAACATCCATTATGAATCAAGCTAGGCAATCTGCTTTGGCTTTTCACAACTATGAATCCACCTATGGAAAATTTCCGACTCGGACTTTAGATGATGCCGATGGTCGGCCCCTGTTTAGCGGTCGGGTTCTGATGCTTCCATACATCGATCAATACAACCTTTACAGTCAGCTCAATTTGGATCAGCCCTGGGACAGTAAGGACAATATTCAATTCACTCAGGGAATGGGGATTCCGTCTTTTGGGTTGACAGAAGATGGCAAGTCGACACTCCGATTTCCTGTGTTTCCCAACTCAATGTGGGATCCCGAATCACCAGCCGGTTCATTCAGAGATGTTACCGATGGAACCAGCAACACAATTTTCGCGATCCATGCACCTGATAAAGATGCGATCGCTTGGGCAGACCCATCGCCTTGGGTGATTTCAGAGAACGATCCAATGCGAGATATTTTCGGAGACCGCGATGAAGTGGTGGTCGCAATGCTCGATGGGTCGGTTCGGACAATCAAAAGAAACGAAATCGACAATGAAACCTTGAAAGCGATGCTGACCTATTCCGGCGGAGAAGTAATCGAAAATCAGTAAGTAGTAGCGGAACAATGGAACCTTCCGTTTGGAAGGGCGGTCGAGTTACCGGCTTGGGCCGGCTCCGCCCAGTTGGTGCCTTGCTCCGGCTTATCAACAACGCTACTCCAGGCTCGTGACTCGAAATTCTTCCACGGTTAAATTCCAGAGCCAGGGTGCCCTGGATGTCGGCCGCTTTCAAATCCAACCAGTTAGCCGGTCTGGGTAGGTAGAAAAAAAAAGAGCCCATTTTTAAAACGGGCTCTCTGTGAATTTACTCAGCAGCAGGGGCGGCTCATTCGCGAGGGCGAACGGCTCCTGTCAAACCGCTGTAGTCTTTCCGATCAGCGTCGTGCCAAAGAGGTTGCCCTGAAAGAACGCGCCGACGAAGGGCTTCGATTTTGTCTTCAGATCCAGCCGGAGCATCGGTAGCAACAAAGGTATCGTCATGAGTAGGAACGAAATCCTCATCATGGCCATACTCAAGGATCGCCTCGAATACGTTCGTAATTTTCTTTTTACCGTCGGTCATCAATGTGTACCTTTATCTCAGTTTGTTTCTTGGGTGAGCCACGTTTAATCGGCGAATCCAAAACTGCCGAGCGATTCGGGGGGCTCGAATTGATAAAAATCCATTTTATAAAATGAAAGCGGGCCAATCATTTGACCCGCGTTGTCGCTCACGACAGGCGTATTATTAACGAGAGATGAACGAAGTCAAGAAATTTCTCGGGGAATTTCAACGATTCGCAGCGTAACCCAACACATGATGGCGGCTTGAGAATCATCGGCGGGCAACTTTACGGGTTAGCCAAACAAACCTAGCTAACTTCATGAGTATACAAATCCACTCTCCTTTTAATTTGAAGTGGGATGTCTTACTCTCAACCAAAGCAGTCGGAGATGGTTTTCGAGTGCAACGAAAAAAGACTCATGCAAAACCGCGCTTTCCTGTTTGGGTCGGCAGGCCCAAGATTGCTGTGTCAATTTGTCGCATAAATTAGTTTACTGTTGAAAACATGACTGTCTGGTTTCAAAAACAAATCGCGATTAACCCTAAGCCCAGGGGCTTTCATCTCATCACCGGCCAGATTGTTCAGAGCATTCCTGAACTGTCCAACATTCAGATGGGTTTGCTTCATGTTTTCATCCAACACACTTCAGCCAGTTTAACAATCAACGAGAATGCCGATCCAGATGTGCGAATCGATTTGGAGACCGCTGCAAATTTGATTAGCCCCGAAGATTGGCCGTACGTTCATACCTGTGAAGGCCCTGATGACATGCCCGCCCATATCAAGGCATCGTTGTTCGGGTCCAGTGTCTCGATCCCGATTGCCGATGGTCAACTCTGTTTGGGAACCTGGCAGGGGGTTTACCTGTGTGAACACCGGAATCGAGGTGGTGCAAGGAGACTCGTTCTGACGCTTCAAGGGCAAACTGCCCAGCAATAATGGAATTGGAAGTGCCTCAACAGCGACGTATGAAACCGGATGACCCTGGATCTACAGCGGCCAATGATTTTTTGAGCATCCGTGGCGCCCGTACTCACAATCTTAAAAATATTGATTTGGATATCCCGAGAAACCAACTGGTGGTCATTTCGGGACGAAGCGGAAGTGGTAAATCGTCGCTCGCGTTTGACACCATCTTTGCCGAAGGCCAACGTCAGTTCGTCGAAAGTCTCAGCCTACCGTCTCGTCGATTTTTAAATCAGTTACCTCGCCCAGAAGTAACCCGTATTTCCGGGCTGCAGCCAACGATTTGTTTGGATCAGTCACATCGGTTGTCGAACCGAAGAACCACAGTCGGGACAATTTCAGAAGTCTACGATTATTTGCGATTGCTGTTTTCTAAGGCAGGCATCGTTAGATGCGATCGTTGTGGACAATCCATTCAGCAAACCTCACCGCAACAGATTCAAAAATGGTTGTTGTCTTTGCCAGAACGGACCAAGTTAATGATTCTGGCTCCGATGTCGTCGACGGATTCCGGCGATCATCGAGATGTCATACAAAAAGTTCGCCGTGAACGGCTCGTTCGTGTCGTCATCGATGAAAAAATTTTTGACATTGATCAAACGCCTCCACTTGAACCTGGCAAAGAATATCGCATCCAGGCAGTGACGGATCGAATTATTATCAAGCCCGGGATCGAATCAAGAGTTCTCGAAGCAATTGAGACCGCCGTCAAAATCAGCAAGCTCGGTGGCGTCGATTGTTCGTTCCTGTTGCCATCGGACAACGGACAAACGAAACAATGGCAAACAGAATCATTTGGGACCGCATTTGCATGTACCAAGTGTGAAGTGATTTATCCCGAAGTTGAACCGAAAACTTTCAGCTTTAACAGCCCCTTTGGTGCTTGCAAGGATTGCACGGGATTGGGCGTACAAATTCAATTCGATGTCGACAAGGTCGTGGATCGTTCCAAGGCGTTGACGAAAGGTGCGGTGAAAGCTTGGCTGTCACTAACACCAGCGGCGATCAAAAAAAATGTCGCATCGCTTATTCCAGTGATGGACGCACTTGGATTTGATCACGATCGGCCGCTTGATGAGATGTCCGAATCGCAATGGGAATCATTTTTGAATTCGAGCCAAAAGAAATGCCTTGGGCTTTTTACTTTGCTCGAAAAAGAAATGGCGACCACACCATCGGACCAACGGTTCGAAGACCTTGAAACGATGAAGTCGGAACAAAGGTGTAAAACCTGTGCCGGTTCCAGGCTCTCGTCGCTAGGAAGATCTGTTTTTGTCGACCGATGGAATTTGCCAAAAATTGTCGACACTCCGATCGACCAATTGACTGGGATTTTGAATCAAATCGAATTTGAGTCCGAATGGGTGCCGATTGTCGAACCCATTTTAAACGCGATCACTCACCGGATCGAATTTCTGCAAAAAGTGGGCCTTGGGTATTTGACGATGGGAAGGAGCGCCAACACGCTCAGCGGTGGCGAACATCAACGCGTCAGATTGGCCGCTTCAATCGGATCTGGATTGACCAGTGCCTGTTTCGTCCTCGACGAGCCATCCATTGGGCTACACGAGCACGACGGTCAAAAATTGATTTCCACGTTGCGAGAGTTGCAACAGGCGGGAAACTCTCTGATCGTGGTTGAACACGATGAAAAAATCATCCAACAAGCTGACTGGGTGGTCGATATCGGACCCGCAGCAGGCCAAAACGGTGGGCAGGTGATTGCCGCAGGCCCTCCCAACGAGATTATGGATTGCCCCGAAAGTGTAACCGGGAAATTTCTGGCTCGGGATGGCACACGCATTTTGGACGCTCCGGCCAAACGACGAATCCCCGCAACTGGTTCCTCCATTCAAATTGTGAAAGCTAACGGGAACAATTTGCGTGATTTAAATGTTGAAATTCCACTGGGAGTGTTTTGTTGCGTAACAGGAGTGAGCGGCAGTGGCAAAAGCACGTTGATAAACCAAACGCTCGTCCCAGCCATCAAACAAAAACTTGGTTTTTTATCTGCCAAACCCGAGCCGTTCGAAAAGATACAGGGGTTGGAAAAGATAGAATTCTTGAAGGTAGTCGACCAGAAACCGTTGGGACGATCTCCCAGGGCCTGCCCGGCTACGCATTTGGGAATCTTTGATTCGATCCGAAAATTATTTGCGGCAACACGGGAATCCAAACAACTCGGGTACCCGGCTAGTCGCTTTAGTTTTAATGTTAAATCAGGCCGGTGCGACGATTGCAAAGGTTGGGGCGTCAAAAAAGTTCCCATGGATTTTATGCCAGATGTGATGGTGGGTTGCGAAACATGCGGTGGCAAAAGGTATAACTTCCAAACCTTGCGGGTAAAATTTGCCGGATTAAATATCGGACAGGTGCTCGACTTGCCCGTAGTCGAAGCAATGGAGTTTTTTGACGGGTTTGATTCGATCCGAAAACCGTTGGAAAAAATGCAAGAGGTCGGACTTGGCTATCTTAAGTTGGGTCAGCCTTCAACCACGTTGTCCGGCGGTGAGGCTCAAAGGATCAAATTGGCGACTCACTTGATCCGGCCACTGAGCGGTCACACTCTATTTGTTCTGGACGAACCTACCACCGGTTTACACTCGGCAGACGTAGCAGATTTGATTCAGGTGTTTCATCAGATTGCAGATCACTCCAATAACTCAATTTTAGTGATTGAACATAATGTCGATGTCATCAAAAATGCAGATTGGATAATCGACTTGGGCCCGGGGGGCGGCCAGGACGGGGGAAACTTGGTTGCCGAAGGAACGGTTTCCGATATTCGCAAAAGTCCATCTTTGACGGGAAAATTTCTTTGAACAAGAGTAACTAGATGAGCTTTTCAATTCGAATGGGCAATGGGGAAGATGCTTCAGCGATTGCTGAATTCCAACTTGCGATGGCATGGGAAACCGAGGACAAAAAACTTGATTTGAATGTAGTTCAATCGGCTGTGAGGAAAGTTTTTCAAGACGCCACCAAAGGATTTTATATCGTTGCTGAATCGAACGCCCAGGTCGTGGCAGGCCTTTTGATTACCAAAGAATGGTCAGACTGGCGAGACACAGATATCTGGTACATCCAGTCGGTTTATGTGGTCAACGAATTTCGCGGGCAGGGAATCTACAAAGCGATGTATCGCCGAATCGTCGAACTGGCTAAAGAAAACGACGTCAAACATATTCGCCTGTATGTAGAAACAGACAACGAAAAAGCTCAGAAAGTCTACGAAGCGATTGGAATGAAAAAGCTCCCTTATTTGATGTATGACGCTAAGGTTGCTGACTTCAAAGTTGTATGATTCGTTCTTTTTCAGTCGCTGGTCAATTTTTCGATCCAGCCGATTCGACTTAAGCCCAGCCGTGCGATGGAGATGCCTTCAACCTTGACTGGTTCTGCGAATTTCATTTTGAATTTTCCATTCGAATCGCCACGTTAGCAGCACTGCTGCTGCCGCCAATCCCGTTGTCATGCCGTACCATAATCCGGGGCCTGAAAGTCGGGTATAAAAACAAAGCCACGCCCCCAACGTGCATCCTATTCCCCAATACGAAAACAGTGTGATGATCATCGCAGCCGTCGTATCTTTGAGTCCGCGTAATGCTGCATTGGAAGCGACTTGAAGCCCATCAAAAATTTGAAACATGGCGGCAATGATCAGCAAAGATGCCGCGAATTCGGTGACTGGCTGATTTTTTGCTTGTTCCAGATCAAGGTAAAGTGAAACCACCTGTTTGGGAAAAGTTGCCAACATCGTCGCCGTGAAACACATTACCCCAACGCAAACGAACATCCCTACTCGTCCAGCAATTTTTGCCTTGGCAGGCTGACCTGAGCCTATCGCCTGACCGACAAGGATGGTGGTTGCGATGGCAAACCCGAGCGGGATCATAAAAGTGACCGATGCCGTTTGGAGTGCGATTTGATGCCCCGCTAATTCTGTCTTTCCCAATGTACCCATCGCAAAAGCAGCGGCGGTAAACATGCTGCCTTCAAAAGCCAGCGTTAGGCCGATCGGACCGCCAACACGTACCAGTTCGAACAGCATCGGCATGTCGGGAGTTCGAATTTTTTGAAGCAATTGAGATTGTGGATACTTCCGAACGATGTATGCCGAGAAAACAAAGAACACGATGTAATACACGGTAGCACTCGCATATCCGGTCCCGACCAAGCCTAGAGCCGGGAGACCGTATCTTCCAAACATCAGCGCGTCATTTAATAGGATATTCAGCAAGACGCCAGCAAACAGAATTGTCATGATCGGCCGCGTGTTGGACTTCCCTTCGAGGTAGCCTCGCAGTCCCATGATCCACAAATAGGGAATCATCCCAAACGAGATCGCTCGCAAATATTCTCCGGAGATCTGGACGGTGTCTTCTGGCTGCTTCAGCCAAATTAGAAACGGCTCGATATTCCAAAACAGAATGATGGCTGGAATGCCCAGAATGAATCCCAACCAAATGCTCTGGCGAACCGCCCGACTGGCTGTCTCTTCATCGTTGGCTCCGGTAGCCTGCGAGACCACTGGGCTCACACCGAGGATGACACCCAGAAACACGATCCCCACGAAATGAAACGTCGTGCTGCCCAATGCGATTCCAGCCAACGCCGATTCACCCAACCTGCCAACCATCAAAGTATCGACAAAAGATACGGTGTTTTGGGCAAGTTGAGCCAGAACAAGGGGGACCGCAAGTTGAACAAGTTCCTTGAAAGGGCCAGTCAAGCTATTCCACTTTGAGTTGGTTGATGACTCGTTTTACCCCTTCGATCTTGATTGCCACCGTTTGAGCAATCTGGGTGAGATAAAAGGACTGGAGACTTCCCTGCAACGTCAAAACGCCCGAGGCATGATGAATTTCGATTTTCATGAGTTGCGGGTAACCAAGTTTTTCAAAGGCATTGCGGACCCGTGTTTCTATGGACCGATTGGATGAATTGAGTTCAACGTGATCCATGATTAATGCCATGCGTAGCAGGTCCTGACTGTGATAAGGGGATTTCCAGCGAAATCACTTTAGTGACTTTAGACGAATTGCCTAGTGGCTCGTCAAACTTAAAACGAATTGCAGGCCCTTGCTTCGCGAAAAGTTAGGTGAAAAACGACATTGGTTGAATTGAGGGAAGCTTTTATGATTCCCAGCGAAGGAATCGCAATGAATCAGGCTACTCAAAATCCGAAAACAGGCTTCCAGTTCTGGCTGACAGTGAACTTGATACTCATTCTGATTTGTGCCGCATTTGGGAGTTATTTTTGCTTTTTGCAAGATTTACTTTACACCCATTATCAGCCTTTCTTTGATTCGTTGTCTTACTACAACGAAGTCCATGCGGTCATGACAACGGGTCGTCAAACGGGATGGCAATCAGCATTGGTCGAAGCGGTAGGACGAGAAAATTCAACGGTGGTGATGCCATATCTTTTGGCTGGCATTTTATCAGCGTTCATGGCTCCGTCTCGCCACGTTGGCGTCATCATTCAAGGCAGTGAGTTTTTTGTTCTTTTGTCTTCGTTGTTTTACTACTGGTACTCGATCAAAAAGTTAAGTGCGGTTCTTTCCAGTTTTTTGCTGATCCCATTTTTCCTAACCGCATGTCTTTTTTCGATGATGGGTGGTATGGCAGATTTTCGGATGGATTTGAGTCTCTATTTGATGTTTGCCGTAAGTGGTACTTGGTATCTGATTTGTATGGATGAAGCCAAGTATCGCAACTTTCTCATTTTCGGATTGGCTGTCGGCGTGACCTGCCTGTTTCGAGCAACTGCACCGGTTTATTTGATCGTAACCTTGTTCCCGGTGGCTTGTGTGGATTGGATGAGAGCATCTGATCGAACACAGGTTGGAATCGGATTGATTCTGGCGACTTCGGCAGCGGCTTTGACGTCCCTTTGGTTTTATCTTGGCAACTTCGAGACGCTCTACTATTACTATTTTGTTTGGAATCTGGACGCCAATGCCAAGTTACCTTGGGCTGAGTCCATCCAACATGCAAGGTTCGCAAAACAGCATGTGGGCAACGAACTGATTTATTGGTTCGCCTGCATCTATCTTCTGATGATTCTTGGCACGATTTTCGATACAAAAAATCGCGGAACACTCCGGCAAAAATTTGCTGCTTCGCTCGTGGATTTGACAATAAGCTCATTCAACAAAACAGACTGGAGGCTCGTCTGGTTTGCGATAGCTCCGGTCGTATTCTTGATTTTGAAGGGGGCTGGTGTCAATCAATTCGTTTCGATACCCGCAGTATTTGGCATACTTTTGGTTTTTTTAAATCCAATCGTGGTTCAGCCCAAACCGTTCGAATCCAAACCGGTGCTATTCGGTGGGTTATTTTTGGCTCTGATTTGTTTCGGGATTCAAGGAAGCGAGTCGTATTACCAGCACTCCAAATCCGATAGCGGGATGAACTCGATGAAAGCGCATCAAAACGTCATAAAATTGATGGTTGATGATGCCAAAGCCTACGGCAAGCAAGCACTTACTTACGATAGCTCTCACGTTTACTACCTCAATCCGACCAGTCTAACTTCGGTGATCCGTTACGATTTGGATGGCAGCCGTTTTGAGAATCAAAAATTGATCGTCGACGACGTTGAAATAATCTCCCATCAGCTTTTATCTGGGATCGTCGTCCAATCGAATTGGGAACAGTTGGATGGTAATGAAGACTCAAAATGGGATATTTTGATGGCCAAAATCGATCGCGAGCTAGACTATTTGATCGTACCCGAGCCAGAAACGATTCGATTTGTGGAAAAAAATATTCCTTTCAACCTCATCAACCGCAACCAGCGCGAGATCGCGGATCACATTGCTGAGTCCCGTTACTGGGTTCCCGTCAGCGGCATCATTTCCAACAACGCCAAGGAAGATGTGAAAGTCTTTGCGAACCGTTTACATGATGAACGGTTTGGGGCAAATTCAAGTGATCGCAAACGCCGTTGACAACTTGGCAACCCGTTCTAAAGGCATTTCCAGTTCCAGTCTGCCGACGGTCAATGTGAAAGTTCCCACTCTACGTGAACCCGCAAAACTAACCCAGACTCCGCACATTGCTGAATTTCGACGATGGGCGTCGTTTTGAACGTTTTGCGGAAGATTTAAAGTCGAGCAGTTCCCTTTGCTGGCAGAATCCACAGAAAAGACAGGTTAATCACCGAATTTTTTGGCAGTGAGGAAAAATAGAGGCGGAGCGGTTGAACGATTTGGCAGTTCCGTTATCGTGCTCGTATATCAAAACGTTCACATTGAAGGTCGAAGATGATCCAGTCTACCGCCGGAGCTTCCGCTCCCCTTGTCACCAAAACGCCACTTTTAGAAGGGAAATCAGTCGAAGAGATTCGTGCGGAGATTCTGGAATACTTCCATTCTTCGTTCACGCTTTACGAAAGTATTTTTGAATGTCTGGCCAGTGACGAAGGTTACTACCGCCGAGCAAATCCGCTGCGGCATCCTTTGATTTTTTATTATGGCCACACTTCTGTATTTTTTATCAACAAGCTGAACGTAGCTAATTTGATTGACGAACGTGTCGATCCGGTCATGGAATCAACGCTTGCTGTCGGCGTGGACGAAATGTCATGGGACGATCTCAATGAGGCACACTACAACTGGCCCACTCCAACCGAGGTAAAAGCACACCGCGACAAGACTCGGGAAATTGTCGATCGTTTCATTCGGGAATGCGATTTTTCAACACCTGTCACTTGGGATAATCCGATGTGGATCATCCTGATGGGGATCGAACACGAACGAATTCACCTCGAAACCACGTCGATTTTGATTCGAGAACTCCCTTTGGATATGGTCAAACCTCACCCAATATGGGGATCAATTTGCAATGAATCCGGGCTCGCACCCACTAATGAACTGCTGGATGTCGAAGGTGGTCAAGTCGAATTAGGCAAGTCAAGAACCAATCCAATTTATGGCTGGGACAACGAGTACGGTTATTCTGCTTCGGAAGTGAAAAATTTCAAAGCTTCGAAGTACCTCGTTTCCAATTATGAGTTCAATCAGTTCGTCGAAGCCGACGGATACAAGAAAAAAGAGTTTTGGACGGAAGAAGGTTGGGACTGGGTGACGTATCGTCAAGCCAGCCATCCAGTTTATTGGCTTCAAGAAGATGGCGAATATAAACTTCGCCTGATGCTCGAAACAATTGATATGCCTTGGGATTGGCCAGCCGAAGTGAATTATCTGGAAGCCAAGGCGTTTTGTAATTGGAAGTCGAAAGAGACGGGAAAAAGTATTCGTCTTCCAACAGAGGCCGAATGGTATCAATTACGAAATCAGATCGACACCGATCAACCATATTGGGAAGAAGCCCCAGGCAACATCAATTTGGAACATTACATGTCTCCTTGCCCGGTGACCAATCATCGATTCGAAAATGGATTTTTCGATGTGCTGGGCAACGTCTGGCAGTGGACTGAAACTCCTATCGATGGTTATGACGGTTTCGAGATTCATCCAATTTATGATGACTTTTCGGCACCAACTTTTGACGGAAAGCATAACCTTTTCAAGGGCGGATGTTGGATTTCCACTGGCAACTACGCTATCAAGGATTCGCGGTACGCTTTTCGTCGCCATTTCTTCCAATACTCAGGCATTCGATACGTCGAAGCCGAGCAACTTCCTGAACCGGAAGTCAACATTTACGAGACGGATCAAATGGTCGCCCGGTACATTGAGTCCCATTTCGGAGATCCGAATCCACTCGAGGTTGAAAACTTCCTGGTTCGAACTGTCAGCGAGGTAGCAAAGCACCTCGAAGGTAGAAAGGTTGGCCGAGCACTCGACATCGGTTGTGCTGCCGCTAGGTCTGCCTACGAATTAGCCCAATACTACGATCAAGTGGATGCTGTCGATTCGTCGGTTCGTTTGATCGAGGCCCCTGCAAATCTTCAAAAATCGGGTAGGCAACGTTACGTCATCACGGATGAAGGTGAACTGCAAACCTATCGCGAGATCCTGCTTGAAAATTTCGAAGGTTATACCGAGATCAAAGACAAGATCTCGTTTATGCAGGGCGACGCTTGCAATTTAGTTGAAAAATATGACAACTACGATCTCGTATTTGCCTCCAACGTAGTCGACCGGCTTTATGATCCTGAAAAGTTTCTTAACACGATCAAAACGAGGATTAATGACGGCGGATTATTGGTGATTGCGTGTCCAAATACCTGGATGGAAGAGTACACACCGAGGGATCGCTGGCTAGGCGGATTTAAAGCCGCCACCGGTGAAAGTTTCACGACTCTGGAAGGGATTGAAAAAGTGATCGGCGATCAATTCAAAATGATCCAGGATCCAGTTGATGTACCTTTTGTGATCCGAGAAACGTCTCGGAAATATTGCTACGCTATCTCTCAGCTAACAATCTGGGAAAAAATTGGATCCTGATCCTGACAACAATATTATTATCGACACAGAATTCGAATTTGAGTTTCTGGCGCAGCTTTATCAACAAGATGCGCCCGATTCTGTCTTGTTGACGGAGTACCCGTCTTCCAACAGTCTCGAAACTTATTTTCAAAATCGTGATCGGTTTATCATTCACGATCCCTTTCCACCGCCTTCGGTTGATTTGTTGACCCAGTTAGGCCCCCACCATCTCATGTGTGGGTGGGGCAGTGATGTGAAGGTGACGTCACAGGTTGTTCCGTCTGAGGCATTGCTCGAGCATTGGAAATC
>JBCCSJ010000126.1:0-14838 GCA_039200505.1 Planctomycetota bacterium
ATGTAATCGAGTATGCGAAACGGCTGTTTGAATCGGAGTCTGACGAGTGATGCTGACCACCGGCATCAATCTTTTGGTCGAGTTTTACAAATGCGTGGTTTTAAGTTTCCCCAGCCGACCTGGCAAAATTCCATAACGAGCACGACTGTCAAAGTTTAACGGCTTAGGTCGGGAAAGACCGGATAATTGGATCAATAAGTCCTTACCTTACAACAGTTTTCGTCGATACAACCGTCGACGGTTACTTTTGTAGGGTTTTCCTTATCTATGGGGATTGAAATGATCCAGCGGCTTTTCCTTTCGCTAACTATTTTTCTGATTTTACTGGAGTCAGCTGATGCTCAGCAATTGCTGGATAGAATTCGCGCTGATTTGCGAGGATTGGGGCGCAAGACTCTGGTCCAAAAAAAACCACTGACGGGCCGAGATACCGAGATTGAAAAACTGGCCCGCGAAATCGACTGGCTGGAATCCCACATCGACAAATTTGGAAGTGTGGTCGCCAAACAGCCTGACGTCTGGGGCGAATCGCGTTTGACCAAGTATCGGCGCGAATACGAGTTGGAAATGGCAAAGCGACTTGGAGGATTTAAACCACGAATTAATGCGGATCGTTCAAGAGTTGACTTGGCAGCTTTCGCCAGTGCGACTGGATTAAATACGCCGATTCCCGCCGCTCCCCAGATGAATGTGTCGGCGTCATCTACCACCGACGATGGCAACGGGCAAATGTCAGGAACCTCCAGTAGTACCGGCGATGGTGGTGAAAACTCATCCCCCGCGGGCGAAAATGCAGGTGGAAGCGACAATGCAACAACAATCAATCAAACGATATCGTTTGACGGGCTGAGCGAACTGACAACCGGAAATCAACGCAATGTAAGCTCGCTTGGAATCACCGAAGAGCTGGACCAAAGATCTCGATATATCAATCACCTGCACCAACTACGTCGGATCAGTTCTGCAGACGATGTGTCCAACTCACCCGGTTATTCACTTAACCTGGTTCGAATTCCGGTTTCCATCAATCCTGGCAGGTTGACCAGGCGAGGCTATGGAGCCGAAGTCACTATCACAGCGACGCCTATGCTGACCAATACGCTGCTTCCCCAGACATTTAAGAATTTAGTGGTCAACGATCTGGTTGACCAACTCTCTTTGCCAATCTTACGGCTCGCAGAAAAAGATGAGATTGCGATTCAAAAATATGCTGCAGATTTCAATGCAGTTTATGCTGATGTCAATCGACGCCAAGAAGAAACTTTTGCAGCGATTATCGCCGACCCTACAATCACCGTTTCACAAGCTTTGAATCGGATCTATGGGTATACCGAGTATCAGGATAATGTGGCAGCATCTGATCGCTACATTAAAAGTCTATTACAAGCCCTTAGCCTAATTCTCGAATTCGATGGCAACGATATTCCCAAGAAGAAGAAAATCGAAATTGAAAATCTGATTAAAAATATTGAGTTTCAATACAGCATTCTCAAAACAAAAGCTTATCCAAATCCGAACGATACTTTCTCAGAATTCTTGGATCGTTTGGTAGATCAGAATAATTCCCAATCCAGCGGAGTATCTCTAAGCGGGCAAAATTCGAAGAAAGCTGGGGGCGGTCAGAACAAAACCAAACAACAGTTGGACGAGCGGCGGCAGCAGCAACAAACGGAAATGAGCAGCAAGCTGGCTGACATTGGAAACAGCTTCGAAAGCATATCGGGAAAGCTGGAAGGACTTAGCGGTTGGACCAAAATAAATCCAATTTCGCAAAACCGAAGGTCTGTTCTCCCCATCCCTCAAGTGCTACTGGCTGATGTTTTAGATGAACGCGTACTTGTGAACATCGCCTATGAGTTTCGAAACTCTTACAAAGGCCGTTTGGTTGCTTGGAACCAAGCCGAAGGGGCTCCTCGGATTCATCTACCCGATGTCCGAAACTTCTTGCAATCCTCGCTCGAGTCGGCTTATCAATTCTTGGTTTCTAAAAACAACCTCGATGTAGTCAAAGCTGCCATCGCTGAACATGGCGGCGTCAGTTTGTGCGAGGCGATTAAAGAGGGCCGACTGAATGTTCTCGAAGAATATCGGATCGCATTTAATCGAGCCATTGACCCGGATTCTTCGATAAGTTCAACCGGTCAGCCTCAACCGGAGATTTCTCCGATTATGCGTGCTCTCGCCTGGCCTGTCCTTGTCGAAATGGCACTGCTAAATGATCAACTGAACAAGGATATTCACAATGTTTCGGTAACTCGCGGAGATTGCGGTTGTCATCCAACACGAAACTACGCTTACTATCTTCCTATGCCCGTTTCGAATCAGCCTGAACTGGTCGATGAAGAATTTCGATTAGCTTCCGAACAGTTCATCAAGTACGTTCGATGCCGATGGCCGATCCATGTTTTTCACGTCGATCCAGTGAATGAAGATCAAAATGTCGCCGATTCGTCTGTGTTGGGTAGAGAGCTGGCGATTGCCGTTGCAATTGGAGTCGCCAAAGGGAACATCAACTTTCGCCAAGCCAATCAATTTGTTCGGCAGTACCGCGAGTCGATCAACACCGTTGCTCTGAATCGAACAGTTAGCGGATTTTCGCACGGTGACGATACTTTTGGTTGGACTTTCCGGCCCCGCGTTCAAACCCATCCCAATCGAGGAACCTTCAAAGCGTTCGGGGAAACTGTATTTGGAAGAACCGCCGACGCGAACAACCGAGATGCGGAATTGGAACCTGGGATGAAGGAGTGTACCGCAGTCGTTTTGATGCCATCTTTTGTGCCATTTTGCGAATTTGATGTGGCAACTCGGTGGTTCCGATTGGACAACCCACGCAGCAAAGAACTTTCAACGCATGCAACGATGAAATTGAGTCGAAGCGTCCGTGCAATGCAGGAATGTTCGATCCAGTGTGCTCAATGTGCCCACTTGTATCGCGACGGAGAGACGCAACGACTATTAAAACGAGTCGAGCAATTGGAAAAAGAATTACCGCTGCAAACGATGCAAGTTCAGATCCCCTACGAAAACACGGCCGGCGGATTTGAATTATTCAGCAACGGTGTGACAGATTTTGCGCCGGAACTGTTTGGCTGGTACGGTGCTCCCGGAGTTTCCGTTGGGGATGGAGACACCTGTTGTCCCGAAGCCTGTCCAAAGGATTGTGGGGAAGGCAAGAAGGATGAAAAATCGCCATGCAGCCACCTTGGCGGGACAACCCTGTTCCTTGTTGGCGAAAATTTTAATGTTCACGAAACGAGAATCGTAGCTGGAGGCTATTCGGTCCCCAGTGAACATATGACGCTCATCAGTCGTCACGTGATTCAAGTAACGATCCCCGGGTGTGTGCAGTTGGTTAGACTCGAAGATAGCAATGGTGTCGCGACAGACTTTGTAGCGGTTTACATGTCGACTCCCTACGGAGTGACCAGCCATCTTCATATTCCTGTCATCAAACGGGAAGCCGAAAAGAAAGAAGATGCGACTGCGAAAGCAATCCAGGATCTTGGCAAAAAAGTGGATGCCGTCATTCAGTACGTCTCTTTGGATGACCGGGGGACATTCACTTGGAGCGGACCTGACACGCTTCCTGTGGCGGTTTCTTATTCGCAACGGCAAAACGGGAGCCTCGCGCGAACCGATGTCGAGTTAGGAAGAATTGGAACCGCTGAATCGTTCAAACTTCAGTGGGAATCCAACCTAAGCTCGTTAGTTCCTGGAGAATTCCTGATCGCCGGACAGTTCGAACTTGGTGGCAAGTTGTTAGGAAAATCTTTTTGGATTCAATCGCCTGACACCGGTGTGGTTGAACAATATCCATTTGAGATCACAGCAGAATCCTTGTTGGCTCAACTGAAACCAGCAATCGAATCCGACCTTTCGCTTGATAAAATCAAGGACTCTGAAAATGTCGAAGTCACGTTAAGAACCTGGGTTGTGGAAGCCAAGGCAGATGCTGGGCAAGGCCCCGTAAGGATCATTGGGCAACCGGTTCTGACCACAAATTCGATCAAGGTTGCGATCAGTCGAAGATTGTTGCTGATGGGAGCACCCAACTGGCCAGTATTACCTGCGATCGGTAAGTCGGCTCAACAGCCGAAAGCGCCATCTGCCACCAGCAGAAATACCGATCCGCCAAAAGTTGATCTTAAAATGGGCGAACCAGCAAGGACTGGAATTAAATAGTGCCGCCCAGATGGGAATCGAAATCCAGCCGGTCCAATCGGGCCGGCTTTTTTTAAAACCAAATTTATCAAAGAAAGCAAACCCTCGAGCGACAATTTAATAATTCAAGCTGCTTCGATCTGGCTGGAAATCATGCTAACTTGATGCACGATCCAAAGAAACGTTTTGCATCCAGTTCAGAATTCTCACTTCGATGAATACGATTTTCGACCAAGAAATTCAGTCGGCCCTGCGTCTTAAGTTGGTGCAGGGCGTTGGACCGAGAACTTTTGACCAGTTGGTCGCTCGTTTCGGCAGTGCTCAGGCAGCGTTGGAAGCTGCGCCGGCGGAACTGCGAGCAGTCGACGGGGTAGGCTCCAAATTGGTACGTGAAATTTCTGATGCTGATCAGATTAACGTGTCCCAGCAATTAAAAATTTGTCGGGATAATGAGATTGAAATTTTGCTGGCTGACAGAAAGCCTTTTCCCAAATTGCTGGACGAAATCGTTGACGCACCTCCGGTGCTTTTTTGTCGTGGGGACCTGAAACCTGAAGATGAACTTGCCGTTGCGATTGTGGGGACACGGCGATGTTCCAATTACGGTCGTAAAGTTGCCGGACAACTTGCCAGGGGACTGGCAATGGCAGGTCTTACCATCGTTTCTGGTTTGGCCAGGGGGATCGATGCGGCCGCACACCAAGGAGCACTTGAAATGGGCGGACGCACAATCGCGGTTTTGGGAGGTGGGCACCTAAATCTTTATCCTCCTGAACATGCTGATCTGGCAGAAAAGATCCAGCAGTCGGGGGCCATTGTGACAGAGTCGCTTCCCACCCAGGCTCCCAAGAGTGGTTCATTTCCACGACGTAATCGGATCATCAGCGGTTTAAGTTTAGGGGTCATTGTCGTTGAAGCAGGTCAGCGGAGCGGTGCCCTGATTTCTGCCCGTTTGGCGGCTGAGCAAGGACGAGAAGTTTTTGCCGTTCCGGGAAGAATCGACAGTCGTGTTGCGATGGGATGTCATCGATTGATCCGAGACGGTGCCAAGTTGGTGGAATCGGTCGATGACGTTTTGGAGGAATTGGGGCCCCTCCCCTGCCCTGTCGATTTGGAAACTACCAAAAAGATTAAAAATCCGATCGAACTCAAATTGACCGACCAAGAATCGAGTGTTTTAAACGTCATCAAAGATGAAGCAACCGAACTTGACTGGATCGTTCAGGAGACTCAACTCCCACCCGCCCGAGTTTTGTCCACAATTAGTGTCTTGGAAATTCGTAGATTGATTCGCCGTGTTTCTGGCACCGCAGTTGTGCGAATTTAACATTCTTGCAAGTTTAACGTATTGCGAAAACGTTATCGTTGAATTTGCGGAATTCCACCACGAGTGATAGCACACTACCCACGGCCAATGATTCCTACTCAAACTTTATCGGAAAGGCTGACTGAATCGTTTCAGTTGATTTCGATAGTGAATTTTGGAAGGGTCAATTCGAATACACTTTTGGATTAACTCAATCGCTTGGTCTCGATCACCGAGCAAAAAATTAATTTCGGCGAGTGTGTCTAGGTAGCTGGAGTTATTGGGACGTGCCCTGACCGCTTTTTCGGCATGTCGTTTCATCGATTGCGTTCGTCGGTTTGCACAGGCACAAACCCAAGCGTAATCGTTTTGATAAAGGCTGCTTTGGGGATATTTTTCGAGATAGGAAAAATAATCTCCCGCAACTTTTTGGAATAACCGATCGGCATGCTTAGTTGCGCCGATCCTATCGAATTGTTCGACGAATTTCTCGATGGTTCCGGCATCCCGTTTAAAAAAATCGGTTAAACGTAACAGGACCGCTAAAGCTTTGTCAGGTTGGTTCGTATCGAGAAAGTGAGCTGCCCGAAGGTGAGCGATGTCCCTTGCCTGGATCAATGGACGAGTCGACGCATAAACGTCGTCGTCCTGAAATTGATTTAAAAGATCGATTCTTGACTGGATCACGGCATTAATTGGCTGAGAATCGGCTAGGGCCTCGGCAAAAGTTTGGCGATAGCGTTCGTTTGAATTCGACGTTCCATGCATCGCCAAAACATCGAGCTGGATGAACGGAATGATCCATTCGGAACGATTCAGTTCCCCCAAAATATTAATTGCTGATGTGTTGCGGTAGCTGTTTCGCCAACGAGCATGGGCAACCAGTTGGAACGACCTCGATTTTTCCTGATCGCCATTGGTTTGATAAATTTCCGAAAGGATCAACGGATAAGCTGCGTTAGCTGTTCGATGCCATGATTTTTCAAAGTAATTTTTGGTTTGGTCCAATTGGTTGTCGAAATTTTCCATCGCCATTTGGCGTTCAGCTTTGGAGTAGCCCAACTGCCGTGCCATGCCGAAGTGTCTCTGACTTTCGGTTTCGTTGTCGTGATACAAATAGCATCTGGAGAAATAATAGTCGACTTTTCCGTCACCACCTGATTGAGTGGATTGAATCTCATTTTCGAAATTGAAATTTTCAATCGTTCCAAGGTGTGAGCGGAGCATCCCGCTGACTGCCTTGAGGCGTTGTATCGCGACGGGATATCGTTTGTCAAAACTCGAATACCAGAATCGGGCATCAGCCGTTCGACTTCCCGGAAACAGAGTCGAGAGTAGATCGGGATACTCTTCCGCTGTAAATCCGCGTTCTACCAGTTTCCAAACCTCCTCACTTTTTTCCATTTCGACCAAAATTTCTACCAAAGCCCGCCTGCGGTAGACATTTTCTTCGGCTGGCATTTCGGCAAACATGTTGAGCGAATGAAGTAACACTTCATCATTCAATCCAAGGTAGGAAACTCTTTGCAAAACTTCGAAACAAAGACTCCATGTTTTGTCTAACTTCCGACGCGGTTCTTCAGTATCCTCATCGCTTCGTTCAAGTTTCTGGATCTGAATTTGTAATTCTTTGATTTGGGAAAGCTTTTGGTTGAACCAAATCAAACGTGCATCGAGTCCCGCTTCAAGCCCGATCATTTTGCACGCAGAATCATCTTTGCCAAGTAAATTCATTAAGTTATAAGCCGTGGTCGGGTCGTCAGCAGGAAGATTACTTTCTACCAGTGGCCAATCCAAACATGCGTAGCCAATTTGCCGCAGAATCGTTTGGGATTTTTCGAAAGCATCCTTGTCGCCGTTTTCTTCCGCTTGCAGCCTGCGATTCTCTAACTCCTGAATGCACTTTCGATAACCAATTTCGTCGTCGGTAAAATGGTAAATTAATGCGGCTTGACTTTGCGATACAGGGTACGTTTGTTTTTCCGATTCGCCTGACTCGCCGACAGTCATCATCTGGGCCAAATCATTCCATTTGCCCTGCTCTTTAAGAAGATTCAACTTTGCAGATCGTCGATCAATGGAATCAGGTAAATATTCGGCCAGTTCGTGCGCCAATTCGTATCGGTTAATAAGCCGGCACAATGCAATCACCTGTCGGACATTCTCGGGTGACAATTCCTTGTCAGATTGGTGAAGTTTTTGAAGGTGACTGATTTCCGATTCAACTGTCGATTCAAGGGTGCCGTTGATTGCTCGATAATAAATACCGGCCGTGCGGGCAAATCGGTAGGTCATCGGGTGGGAAAGAATATAATGAAACTCCTGCCAACGATCACTTTTGGCCAAGGAAGCCAACTTGTCTTCGAGGCTGATAAAGTCGTCGAAAAGTTTTTTCTGGTCATCGTCTGATACCATTTCAAGCAATGTGAATCCCAATTCGAATTCGCTTTTATTTGCCAGGAAACTCAGGATCGTTGATTTTTCTGACAAGCTGGTGTCCATAAATCGAGTTGCCGCTCGCATCACATCGGAGGAATGGTCAGTATCAAAACCAAGGTTCCACAAATTCAAAATGGTTTTAGCCCGATTACTCACCTCGGGATCCATTCCAGCGGCCGCCAATTCCAATTCCGCTCGGGCCACGCTTCCAAGGCTCCAAAGGATTTCGGTTGCTGACTGTCGGGAGGCGTAATCAGAACTGAGCAGGTTTTGGATCTGACTTTGGATGAATTCTTTCGAAGGCCTTTCTTGATTGGTTGGTACTTGGCCATCAACATGATTGATTGCGAATGCTAAGAGCAGTGCTATTGTCGCCCATCGAATTAATAAGATTGAGATCTCAAATCTTTGACACAGAATTGGGACCAATCGGATAGTCAAAGTCACTTTTGAAATTCCTAAGTCGCTCTGAGTACCCAGATTCTCCGCGTCTTTTTGGTCTTTGCTCAATTCGCCAACCTATCTAATCTCTCTGCCGCTCGAAGATGTTGATACAGGACGTTCCCATCTTCTGCAACCTATCAAGCGTCGGCAAGATTCTATACCGCATGGAGGCGGTTTGGTGGAACGATTTTTGAAAAGGCGAGGGATCGCCGCAGGCTGTGTTGCTGGATTAGCACTTTTGACTTTTTTGGCAGGGTGTGATCCCAGTTTCAATTTGTCCGACTTGAAAAACGGGGATTCGGAATCGTCGCGACCAGGGGATCAACAACCTCAGGTCAACGTCAACTACACTCAATACTCAAATTCGCCAAATGGCAATAGTCCGCCACCCCAACTCATTATGGGGTCGTTTAATATTCAGTATTTTGGCGAAACCAAAATGAGTCGCCCTCAAGTGGTCAACATCCTCGTGGATATCGTCAGGAGATTCGACATCATCGCGATTCAGGAATTGCGGGGTGACGATTCGATTATGTATGAATTCTTGAACCAGCTAAATGCAGACGGTTCTCAGTTCAGGGCCACCGTTAGTGAGCCACAAGGCTATTACGTGAACGGAAGGCTTTCAAATTACCGAGAAAAAGCAGCATACATTTACGATGCGAGTAAACTAGAACTGGTGCGTTCTTCTTACATTGCGCCTAACCCAAACTCTGCGATGCAAAGAGCTCCGTTCATTGGGCATTTTCGATGCACTAATTATCCACCCGAAGTGGCATTTTCATTTGTGATGGCCAATGTCCATACGACACCAGATCCTGCGATCACCTTAAAAACAGAACTGGAAGCTTTTCGCGACGTGATCGGTTTCGTTTATCGAAATCATGCTGGAGAAGATGATGTCATAGTGTTAGGTGATTTCAATGAGGAGCCCGACCGATTCAATCAATTAGGTTGGATGCAAACTCAATTCGCTGCGATTCCATCTTCGTGGAAGACAAATTTAGTACAAACAGAATGTTATGATAATCTGATCTTTGATGCGAATCATACTTCAGAATTTACGGGACAGGCTGGTGTTTTCAATTTTCAAAATGAGTATGGACTGACGCAAGAGCAGGCCAAGCTGGTGTCAGATCATTTCCCGGTTTGGGCTCTTTTTTCCAGTAAAGAGCAATTTAATCAAGCAATGATGACTCAGAATCCATCATCACAATTCCTACGCTGAATGGAGAAACACTGGTTTTAGAGGCTTTCGAAGGATGAGATTCTTCAAAAGATCAGGATTTAGCAGAGTGGGGAATTCAATTCGCTCGCCATCAATCTGGGCAATGTTGGATTAGCGAATTTTCTGGATCGACTTCAGATATTCAATCACTTGATCGGCTATTGCTTCGACGGGTTGAGAACCGTCGAGGTGCACTTCCGGGTTCAAAGGCGCTTCATAGGGAGCGTCGATTCCCGTGAAACCTTTGATTTCTCCGGCCCGAGCTTTTTTGTAAAGTCCTTTGGGATCCCGCTGCTCACAAATTTCGATCGGCGTATCGACAAATACTTCAACAAAATCGGAACATGGATCCGATTGGCAAACTTGTTGGCGAACGCGATCTCGATCGTTTCGATATGGACTTACAAAAGCCGTTAGGGCCAGTGACCCTGCAGCACAGAAGATTTCGGCCACGCAGCCGATGCGACGAATGTTTTCTTCTCGGTCTTGAGCGGAAAAAGTCAGACCAAATCTTTCTGCAAAAGCATCGCCATGAATCGGAGCCAAAATTTCTGGGCTGGCGTTCAAGCCGTGCCGAATATTGTCACCATCCAAGACGAAACTATTTTGTCCTAATTGATTGAGTTTTGAATCGACGCAGTTTGCAACGGTGCTCTTGCCACTACCACTTAAACCAGTGAACCAGACGACACATCCTCGAGGTCTTTCGACTGACTGTTGGTGCCAGGTGACCAAAGTTTTTTCTGACATGATCTAACTTTCTATTCCTGCAAACTCGCACAGGTGGGCTTGTAGCACGGCCTGAGGACAACTCCAAACTAAAAAGAAGAACGCCTCACGACACCATTGGCCGACAGGGTGTCCATTCACAAAACCACTCCCCTTTGCCGCAACCATAGCCGATTGGGTCACCCGCAAAGCAAAACTGTTGGCCTCGGATCGCAGCTCTTCGTTAGAGCATATCGGAACCCCGGAAGCCAAAGTTAACAATCGGTTTTCGAGATCATCATATTGGCTGGCCAATGCCTTGTAATTGACCTCAAGATCAGGACGGTTCTCAGTTTCCGCTTTTATAAAATCGAGAGCGGCACGGGATAACCCGATCGCCAGAGACGATGTTTGAAAACTTCCTGTGGCGGTACCGGTTGCTGCCAAAACGTTTTTGGCAGGTCCGAACAACACATTTTCATTGGACACGAAAATTTGATCACAATGAACGGGACCTGTTTGAGAACCTGAAAGGGCCATCAAGTCAAAACCTTTCTTGATCGTCATTCCGGGGACGTCAGTGTTGATTAGAAATAGGATTTGGCGACCGTCGTTGAGTTGAGCCCCCATGAAAATGCGATCGACCTGGCTCGCTCCGGTTACCCAGGGACTATAACCGTTGATTTCGAACCCGCCCTGTTTCATTTTTGCCCTTAAAGCGGGTTCCCCAAGGTGCTGCTGGCTGGTTGTCAGATGCGAGATTCCAACCGTCGCCATAGATTTGCCATCCATAAAATTTGGCAAAATTGCGTCTCGGGTTTTTGCGTTGGGCGAACTACAAATCCGACGAAGCGCTGCGACTCGCTGAGTGAGTATAAACGTCGTAGTTAGGCAGGACGAACTCAGTTTTAAATACCCGCGAACAATATCGCGAGATCTCCAGCCTAGTCCGCCTAATTCTGTTGGCACAAACCAACGATATACCCCGGCCGAGTCAAGTAGCGTTATTTTTTCAGTCGGCCAATTATCCGATGGCGGCAATTCTCGGATCTGTTCACAAAGCTGGTCCAAAAAAGGAGAATCCGCCGAATCAATTTGGTTGCCTGCAGGGGCTGTTTTCATACTGATTGCTTGTGAAGGAAATAAAGGTTGTGTCGACTGCCGGCGGTGACTCAACTGCTGTTTTCAGCAGAACCCGTCAGCGGATTTTAATGGGATGCCACTCATTTTATCGCTTATTTTTGATGACAAAAACAGTGCTTGTTCGTGCGTCAAATCACTCGAAACATTCTTTGTCGTCGGAAAGAAGGCGTGAACCGGCGAACAAGAAAAATTTGCGTTGAAAGTTTCCATTTTTGGAGGATGAAACCACGTTAAGCGGACGAAAATACTTCGGTCTGATCAGCGAATCTTGAGAGGTTGCTTTCGATGATTCTGAGTGCACCAAGTGTCGCCACCGGAAAACTCCGAAGATTTATGGGGTGATTTGCTATCCCTCGATACCAGTTTGTAAACTATAGTTACCTCGTCGATTGAGGGCTTTCCTTAAACCTAACAATCTAAAGATACCTCCGAACCTGACGGCTGAGGGACCAATTTTTAGGGTAGATCCGAATCAATAGTGGCTTGTGCTTAGCACGTCCGATTCGCATCTGTCTCCCAGCGACTCCCATCGCTTTCTCATTCGGACGTATCACGTTGCCGCATTGCTGAAAAAGCCTTGCGGTTTTTTTTTGCTACGATACATCGGGCAAAGTCAGTCGGGGTTCCCGCTTTGGCCGATAAATGCCATTTTGAACAGTCTTCTAGTTGAGAATTGTGCTCTCGATCGAATTTCAATTTGCAAATGTCAGGTAGCCAAACGATGTCAGTTTCGTGGAAGAGAAGGGTTTGGGCTGGATTGTTCTTTGTGTTTTTGCTTTTCGCTGGATGGGTAGGGTGGATCAACCGGCCCCGACAACCTTATGAGGTGTCCGTTCTACCGCCAACGCTATTAAATCTGATTGACGCAACTCCCGCGTCAACATCCTCTGAGAACGGCGGGGAGGCGGATCAGGAAAAAGAAGATTCAGCGAACAACATAAAGGGCGAAAATCAAGTTCAGTTTCAATGCGAACTCGTTTACTCGCCGGGGTACCTGATTGATTTGGGGGGCTTAGAAAAAATGCACCCCTACGACAGTCGCAAATATCAAAAAATTTATGACAAACTGATTGAAGTAGGCACTATTACCGGTGACCAGGTGTTCAGGCCGAGCCTGCTGGAAACGGCAGACTTACGGCTGGTTCACACCCAGGAATATTTGGAAAATCTGAAACAGCGAACCAATGTGGCAAAATATTTGGAAGCTCCACCACTGTTGCTGGCTCCAGTTTCTCTTAAAACGGCTGTACTCGAACCATTTCTTCGGGCAAGCGGTGGGACTCTGTTGGCCGCCAGGCTGGCCCTCGATTCGGGAATCGGTATCAATATCGGAGGGGGTTATCATCATGCGAAACCGGAATGTGGCGAAGGGTTCTGTTTGTACGCGGATGTGCCGATTGCAATTCGGAAGCTGCAGAAAGAAGGTCGAATCAAACAGGCGTTGGTCGTCGACGTCGATGCCCATCAAGGCAATGGAACCATTCTTTGTTTGGAGAACGATGAATCGACATTCACTTTTTCAATTCATCAAGGCAACATATATCCAATCCCAAAAGAAAAAGGGGATCGCGATGTGCTTGCACCCGAAGGCTGCGACGACGACCGGTACCTAAATATTCTTAACGAACATCTGGAAGAAGTGATTGCCGAATCGAATCCAGATATCTGTTTTATCGTCGGTGGTTGTGACACGCTGGGCACTGACCCGTTGGCCTCGATGAATATGACAGTCGAGGGCATTCTGCGTCGAGATGAGGCTATCGTTTCCGCCTGTGTGGAGCGAAAAATCCCTGTCGTTCTTACCTTGGCGGGTGGTTACAGCCCCAATGCGTGGGAAGCTCAATACCGATCGATTCGCAACTTGGTGGAAAAGTTCGGCTTAAGAAAACGAAAGCAAGAAAAAAAATGATCCGAAGGTTTGCGAGTCGATTACAAATCAGCTTATAGTGCGAACTTGATTTCGACGTGAAAGTGAATCAATGATGAGTTGCAGCCAATGCACACGACCCGAGTAAGTCTTCTTCAAAGGATCGCCAGCAAGAGTGATTCGTTGGCTTGGGCACGATTCGTAGAAATCTACACACCGCTTGTGCACCACTGGATTTCGAGGCTTGGACTCAAGGATCCTGATCAGAGCGATTTAGTTCAGGAAGTATTCTTGGTGCTGTTAGGGAAGATTTCTACATTCCGGTACGAATCGGGGCTCAGTTTTCGCGGATGGTTGAGGACGGTCACGCTTAATAAGTGCCGCGATCTGATTCGTCGCAAAAAACGGCAAACTGAACCCGTTTTGATGGAACGTTTGGAGCTTGCCGAACAGGATGAAACAGCGTTATTAACCGAAGCGGAATATCGACGTTATGTCGTCATGGCGGCTATGAAGATTATGAAAAAACACTTTTCAGAAACGACTTGGCGGGCGTGCTGGGAACATGTGGCCATGGGGCGGTCGGCCAAAGAAGTCGCAGAAGAACTGGAGGTCAGTCCTAACTCTGTATATCTGGCTCGAGGACGAGTTTTGAACCGGCTTCGGCAAGAATTAGCGGGTCTTTGGGAATAGACGCAAGCCCCAAACAAACTGCAATAAAATTATTTAAAAACTTTCGACAGGATTTACGCTTCGGCTTCGTAATGGTTCAGGAAACTGAAAACATGCGCGAAGGCTGAGCAAGCGATGAATGAGACTATGGATCCTGAAATATTGCAAAGATTCCTGAACGGAAACGCCACAGAAGATGAGGCTCAATTGTGCGAGTCTTTCCTAAAAACCGCGACAGACATTTCACCCGATTTAGGACGATCCAATTCGTTATTAGACACACTCAACAACCTTAGTGGCGAACAGACGCTTTCACCGTTGGACGACCTGATCGAGAAAATTCAATCGGTTGGCCCAAAAAAATCAATCGGTCAGGAAGAATTGGATCGAGTCCTCGGTCCGGCCGAATCGGATTTCGAACTTGGGACAATTGGTCGTTATAAAATAATTGAGTTTGTTGCCGGCGGTGGAATGGGATTGGTCTTCAAGGCCGAAGATCCTCGACTGGGAAGACTGGTTTGTCTGAAAATCCTTCACCCGATCATGGCGTCTAACGAAGAAGCAAAAACTCGTTTTGCTCGAGAAGCCAAATCGGCCTCCAAACTCAAGAACGACCGTATTGTGACGGTACTCGACCTAGGCGAACACCGCGAACTTCCTTTTTTAGTGATGCAATTGTTAGATGGGAAGTCGCTGCGACAAGCAATAGACAGTGATCCGGATATGGATCACGACAACGTTCGTGACATCTGTCGCCAAATCGCAGAAGGCCTTGATTATGCTCATAGCAAAGGCATTTTGCATCGAGATATCAAGCCTGAAAACATACTGTTAGCGTCTGGTACAAGCAACACAAGAGTTCTGATA
>JBCCSJ010000127.1:0-14742 GCA_039200505.1 Planctomycetota bacterium
AAAGCTTCGGAGTTCCGAGTCTCTATTTGACTTTTTGAGGGTCAATTTCTCCACTCTTCCATCTTTCACCAAGGATCCACTGGTCGATAGGAGTTGGGTTGGGGGCTTTGCTAAATTTTCTGACGTTGTTGAAATAGACCATCCGTTTACCGTCCTCGCGTTCGACGGTGCAAACTTGAAATTCCTCCCAGACTCTTACGATCCTTTCGAACCGGTCGTTTCTCCAAACAACTTCAATCCGCTCTCGGGGTGTCTTTTTCGAATTCACAATCATTTTTTCAACGTCACCGACCTCATATTTTTTGACCGCCAACACTTTCTTTGCAATTTTGGTTAACTCTTGGGAGTTTACCGATTCGGGAAGTTCATCATGCCTTGAGGCCTGGCCGACTTTGGTTTGATAAGTCGTCAAGTATCGTTCGACGTCGGCTAACTTTGGCGACCAGGTCGGCTCCATTTCAAGCGCTGTTTCGATCAAACTTGCATTGCGAAGCGTTTCAATCGTGTTGTTCATCCTGGTCAAGTAATTCGATTTGACTGACTCGGTAACGAAACTGTACTTGTTCTTTTCGATGTCCATACCAGCTGCAGACTTGGCATGTTCGTACCCTGATCGGATACGCTGATCCAAGACTATTTTCAGATTCTTCTTCTCTCGCTTCATTTCACTCGCAATTCCGTAGTCACCGGTCAAACGTTTGAGCAGATGCGATCCCACACCGAGTTGCTCCATTTTTTGCAAAACAGGGACGTCTTTGGCAATATTCTGGTCTAGTTTCTTCATCCCCTCGACGAAATAGGTGACGTCATCCAACGTCATCTGGCCCGACTTCATCATCTTTCGAGCCTCAGGCACAACCAACTCATTTTCGTATTTCGCTTCCATCTTTTTGACAACCTGCCGAGCCTCTTCCAGTGTCATTTGGGATCCTGTCGTCTTGGTTTCCATCGTTTGCTTTTCCCTTGTGCTTGGTTTTGATTTGATTTGGCTTTTTGATTGATTTGTTTTTTTAGCGTTGCTGTTTTTGGAATTCACTGGACTAGCTTTTTCATTCAGCGATTCCAGCAGAGACTTGCATTGGCCTTGGAGCCACCGCTTTTCAGCTTCATCGACATTGGATAAACGTTCGAGTCTGCTGGAAATCCGATTCAACTCGTTGATTTGGCGTCGCGCGGCTGCTTCATCGCCGGGTCGGATACGAACATTCCAGTAGTCGACGGACTCCAAACCTCTTTCGATTCCGATTAACCTTGCATCGGAAATCTTGATCGTCTTAAAATCTTCTTGAGCAAAAATTTGGCTGGTCGAAAGTGCGATGGCAATATTGAAGATTGCCAATACGAGGCAAAAATTCTTGATTTTCATTTCATACTCCAGTTTGCAATGATTCGTTTGTGGCCATTCAAATCAGGCTTAATCTATTGGGAATCCCAGAAAGATCTGATGGACCACTGGTGAATCTGAATTTCAAACCGAGTCGGTCAAAGAAAATTGAAATATTTTCGAAATAGCATCCTGCCCGCAGATAGCCGGATTCAATAGATCCAGCCGTTGATTGCTAGACACAGACCAGCGTCGCATTGAGGGGTCAGAGGCTACCGCCTTTACCAACGGCGCCTTAACCAACGGGGAATAGGATCGGGCGAACTTATTCGGTTGAAGCCATCTGTTTAAGGTCTTCCACGATCGTCTCAGGATGCAGTGCGATACTATATTCCCTCGAACCTAAAACTTCACTTGCTCTCAGCCTCCCTGCGACCTGAGCTTCTTTTTCACGCAAGTCAGCCTCGGACACCGGTGCCAACTTTTGTAACTTTGCGTTGATTTGGTCAATCGCGTCGTGCTTTCGCTTGGAACGTTCCTCTTTGAATTTTCCTCGCGTCCATTCTCGTTTTTGTTGAACCAATTCGAATGCTTGACCCGTGTCAGTATCAATAAAATTTTCGGGATGAAACCGAAACTCACGTGTTTGCTGTTTCCGGCGGACCAGATCGCGACGGCTAAAAACTTCCCTATCAAATGGCAGTTTGAATGTTGCCGTAGCCGTCAGATAACTGGGAAGCTGAAGTTCAAAAAAATCTTCCGCAATTGCATCGGTAAGCTGATCATATTTGGCACCACCGATCCCATGAATAAAAAGATCGCTGACTAAAAGCCTGGCAAACAAAGTCGTCATTAAAGCTCGCGGGCGTATCCTGATTCCGTTGCGGTGAATTTCCACCCACGATTCTGCAGCATGGTCCGGATCAAATCGGTAGTGGATATCGGCCAGGTCCGATATTTCCAATTGATTCCCAACTGTTCGGCAAAACAGTCGACCTCGCGTTGGCCGATCATGATGCCAGATCCAAAACGGAGCTTCCAACCAACCATCATCCCGGCTAGCCAATTCAGGGACAGGATGTGACCGACTTCGGATTCGATGAATCGACCGGTACTCTAAAAGCCGCCGATTGTAAATCTCACGAAACCTTGGAAGATTGGCCAAAATCAAAGCGGAAAATTGCGCAAAAGAATCGGTCTCAGCCATCCAGCTGATTGGAAGTTCCAACGTTTTGAGCCCATAGAAAGATTCAAGACGATGGCGTGCACCAGCCAGTAATGTCCCTAACAATGTATCACGGATATTTCCCATGCGTTTTCTCACGATAGCCAATTCTCGCCACAGCGGTTCGACCAAATTATCCGATGAGCTATCCGCATCACTATCGCGGAAGCGAGCAGGAAACTCGCGCAAAAATTCCCAATCATTGATTGGGCATTCTTCGTAGGGAAGATTGGCCGACGGCCGATCCAACGGAATATTTCCCATTGTGGCACGGCCGGGTGCAAGTGATTTGGGAAAATTGATTCCCGTGCTCACGCAGATGTCGTTATCAACAACCAAATTTAAACCGACGCCTCCACAATGGCTGGCCAGATCAGAAAGCAAAAAATTCTTAAACCAAACTCCAGGATGAAAAAGCGTAGGCTGATGGCCAGAAAGGATCACTGGAATATTGTCTAAACCATCGAGATTAAAATCGACGTCAAGATATCGACGAGTATATCGAAGTGCCTTCGAAACGAGCTCGTGACGGGCTAGGCTGCAAATGTGACTGCCTTGATTTGTCGAACCTGAAAACTGAAAATCAAAAACTCTTCGCAGTTCACGATTGGTTCGGATCAGCCAAGACAATTCTTCTCGGGGACGGCTTAGAAACGCTTGACCATGTTCGGTGGGGGCACGAAGACGCTGGTGCCGAATCGCTCCGGTCTGATCTACTTTTTCAATCGAATCAACTTTCGTCATGTGCCGAACCACACGTCTTGGTGACACGCATTTCTGACAAATGACTGCTATCAGCAGGAAGCGCTGCTAACGAACGATTCAGTACATCGCAGTAATACCGAAGTCTTTTTTCTGGGTCATCGAGTTGTTCGCCAAACGACCGATTCGCATCCAGGTAAATTCTCGGCACCGCCACTTCAGCAACCGTCAGATTTCGGAACGCGGCTTGAACCCATAACTCTAACGGCATTGCGTAGCCTTTTTCTTGGATCTCCAAATCCAACAGTGCCGACGTTTTGTATGCTTTGAATCCACAAAACGCATCTGTAAGTTGAAAGCCGAGTCTTTGATTCAGAATTCGTGTAATTTTATAGTTGATCAACCTTCGCTGTTCTGGCGGGGGCGAATCTTCGTCAAAAGACTTCAGATACCGACTTCCGGAAACAATATCGACATCGGATTCTATGATCTTTTTCACGAAACTTTGAATGCGTTGAGGCTCATGTTGCCCGTCACAATCAACTGTTACCAACACATCAAAATCATGGTCACACGCGTACTTAAATCCGGTTACCAAGGCCGCACCATATCCCAGATTTTTGGGATGACGAACCACCGAAATGTTATCGCGTTCGGACAACAGGTCCGATGTGCCGTCAGTCGAACCATCGTCTACGACTAAGATTTGATCAGCGTACCTTGATACTTCATCGAGGACAGAATCCACCGAATTCACTTCGTTGTAGACCGGCAAAGCGACAAGAAACTGGTTGGGCGTCGTAGAATTCCGTTTCGGCATGAATCATTTCGATTAGAAAGTGGGCAGGTGAGTACCGATCTTTGTTAAATTCGGGATTATATTTTAGGTTTGGCCGATTGTTGGTCAATGATTGGAGGCGTTTCGACGTCGGACTAACCGAAAGCTTGCTCCAATAATGGCCCAAAATCGACTTTTTTTTCGTACCTTGCTGGGCAATCGCCATTAAATGCGAGACAACGGGTCCGATTCTTTTTCACTCGCCCACACTTTGATGTCAGCAAATTTGTTGGAAATTTTACTGGCCAGTTCTTCGACCGCAAATCTCTCACTGTGATAGTGCCCTAACAGCACCAGCGAAATTCCAATCGCTTTGGCTTCCAAACAGGTATGAAAGGTTGCTTCGCCGGTTACAAAAGTATCACACTTTTGCCGATTTGCCTTTTCAAGAAATGAACCCCCGCTGCCACAGGCGACGCCCACTTTTTTGACGCTGGAGCTCAAATCTCCAACGACTTGTAGACTCTCTAAATCAAATGTTGTTTTGAGTTTGGTGATAAATTTCTGCAACGTAGTTGCTTTCGAGACGGTACCGAAACGCCCCGCTCCCAAACCTTTGGGGTCTTTGAGAATCGGAATCAGAGGCTTCATTCCTTTCAGCCCAATACGACTGCCAAGCATTTGGTTGATTCCTTGACTTGCCGAATCGAAACCTGTGTGAGGACTGTATACCGCGATTTTTGCCCCCGCCAATTGCCAAACCAATTTCGTCGCAACGGAGTCTGTCGTGAGTCGCTTGATCGGACGAAACGGAATTGGATGGTGCGAAACAATCAAGTCAACTTGTTGGTCAATCGCTTCTTGAACACTTTCCGGAGTCACCGTAAGGCACGTCATCACCCTTTTGACGGCCGACTCGCGGTCTCCAATCAAAAGCCCAACATTGTCCCAATCTTCTGCTAATCGAGTCGGCGCAAAAGAATCAAGGAAACCGCAAATTTTTTGAATCGTCGGCATTTTAAACAAGTCCTTTTCGGAACTCACTTTTCCAGGTTCCGTCAACAAAATTTAGGATTGAGAAACCACGTCGGGAAAATCGTTTGATGTCGTGGTTCCCATTGGATCGGTCCATAAGATAGAATTTTATTTTTGCGTTCAACAGTGGTCTCCGCTTCATGCTTCAACTCAAAAAATCAGTTCGACTGGATTGCCTTCGCCAACCTTTCAAAAAAGCATTGGTCACGGCCGCCACTCTTGGGGCAGACGCGATCGAAATCAACGCGGCCACTGAGATTCGCCCTGCCGAACTTTCAAGAACGGGTGTCCGCCATTTAAGAAAAATGTTGGCCGACCTGAATTTAAAAGTTTCAGCGGTAAATCTGCCGACCAGACTTGGGTACGACGTTGTTGAGGGGTTGGATCGGCGACTCGATGATACACGAGCCGCCATGTCGATGGCCTATAGCCTGGGAACCAATGTCGTTGTCAATCGTATCGGTCGAATTCCCGCCGATGTTTTAGACCCACACTGGGTCACGATGGTTCAGGCCTTAACAGATTTGGGGATGTTCAGTCAAAAATCCGGAGCGTTTCTAGCCGCCAGGGTTGGGATGGAACCTGTCGAACATGTCGAAAAATTGATCGAATCGCTTCCCAAACACGCGATCGCGATCGACTTTGATCCGTGCGAATTTTTGATAAATGGACACAGCCCTAACGACGCTATCCAATCGCTTGGGGCCAGCGTGATGAATTTCCGAGCCCGAGACGCGGTTGCCGACTTATCAATCGGCAAAACGATCGAAGTTGAACTTGGAAGAGGAAGCATTGATTGGCCAACTTTGCTGGGCACCCTTGAAGAACACAACTACCGGGGGTTCATTGCGGTAGAGCGGCATGGAACCGATCAGCCCATTTTTGAGTTAGGCCAGGCGGTCGAATACCTAACGAACTTGTTCCGTTAATCGAATGGACCGATCAGGCCCAAACTGTTTTCGAAGGTTCGCCTGGAATCTCTTTAGCGAATTTGGGCACTCCATAACCTGGCAACTCCGATCTCATCAAACCGATCAATTCTTCCCCCCGTTGCCGATCAACCTCAAAGTGACCCGAACCATGGACGCGATCTAATTGGTGCAAATAATAAGGCAGTACGTCGCAGTCAAGCAATCGCTTACTCAGTTTGACAAGCGTTTGCACTTGATCATTAATCCCTTTAAGTAAAACCGATTGGTTCAGCAGCATTACTCCCGCATTCTTCAAGGCTTTCAAGCGAGATTGCACCGATTCATCAATCTCGTTGGCATGGTTGCAGTGAATCACCATGATCTTTTGAAACCGAGTCATCTGCATCAGCGATAAAAATCGAGAATGGATCCTCGATGGAATCATGATCGGTAGACGCGTATGGAACCTCAATTTTTTCAGGTGCCTAATTTTTTCCAAGGCAAAAACCAAGTCTTCCAGTCTTTCGTCGATCATGGTTAACGGATCTCCACCGGAAAAAATGACTTCTTCGATGGACGGATCGGAGGCGATTTGGTCCAGGGCAGGCTGCCACTGTTTTAACGAAACCGGCGTTTGAGAGTACGAAAATTCTCGTCGAAAACAATATCGGCAGTGGATCGCGCAGGCACTCGTCGTGATCAACAGGACCCGACCTTTGTATTTTTGCAGCAGCCCCGGTTTGAGAAACGCAGATTCCTCATCCAAGGGATCATCCACAAAATTTTCAAGCTTCAAGTCCTCATCGCGTACAGGCAACACCTGTTTTAAAAGTGGGTCGTCGGGGTTGCCGACCTCCATTCGATCCAGAAAAGGTAACGGCACGAAAACTCCGAATTTTTTCTCAGCCAACGCTCCAAATTCAGGGCTTTCCGAAAGTTCAAGTCGGTGCAAAAGATCATCCAACCGGCGAACGGCAGACTTCATGTAACCCCGCCAGATTTGGGAATCGGCGCGGACAGATTCGGATTGACTCGTTAAAATCGACATTCATACAAAATAACGGTTTCTCCAGAATCTGACAGTAGCAAATGGGCTGGTTCAACCCCAATTAGCCTACTTCGAATCTGAGAATTCACCGGTCATTTATTTGCAAATTTTAGATTTAAGCAGGGACCAAAAAGTGGCTTACAAAACCAGTGATTTTCGAAAAGGGCTAAAAGTACAGATCAATGGTGAGCCCTACATTATGACCAGTATGGAGTTCAAAAAACCCGGAAAAGGCAACGCTCTTTATATTTGCAAATTAAAGAATCTGCTTCGTGGAACCACGCTCGATAGAACCTACAAAGGTGGCGATACGCTTGAGGAAGCCGACATCCAGGAAACCGATGTCCAATTTCTATACAAGCAAGGTGATACATTCGTGTTCATGGACAAACACAATTATGAACAATACGAATTGTCGGCGGAACAAATCGGAGAGGATTGGAAGTACTTGAAAGACAATATGGATTGCCAGATGACTTTTTTCGGTGGTAATCCCATCATCATGACGCCGCCCAATCACGTCGAACTCAAAGTCGAATTTTGTGAACCTGGAGCCAAAGGCGATACTTCAACAAACGTTCGCAAACCCGTTCAAGTGGAAACGGGCGGCGAATTCCAGACACCCATTTTCGTCAACATGGGTGATATTATTAAAATCGATACCCGTACCGGCGAATATGTCGAACGCGTGAAAACGTAGCCGAGTTTTGATCTGTTCAAATTAAAAAACAAAGCCACCTGCTAACTCAGCAGGTCGTTTTTTTTGATTACCTCATTCGATCGTTTGTTACTAATTCCCCGCAAGAATCGAGTCGACATGGTCACGAATCTTTTTGAAAATCGTCTGATTCTTGGGACTCAGTTCTCGAAAATCAATTTCAGCAAGTGTTCCGTGTGCCATCGAAGGCTTTTTCAGTTTAGTCAGTTCAAGGCGAGCCTTATTCAATAAGATCAACTGACGATTATCTTGAAATCGTTTTAAATAAGCCTTCATCATGCGATGAACTTCGATCCAATCGCCTTCACGGGTCCCCAGATTAATTAATTGAATCATCTGGTGTGGCTTTAGAAAAAACTTACCGTGTTCAGTTCGGATCTGTTTGTATTTCATCTTGGCAAGTTCGTACCGGTCTTCTTCGAGATATTGATACAACTTGTCGACCTGAGGTTGCAATTCGCCGAATTTATAAACCCGCTCGAAGGTATCCTCCTTTTTGGCCGCGTCTAACCTTTCCTGGTGAGCCTTGCTGACAATCGGATCCTTCCCAAATATTTTTCGGAACCTCGAGATTGCATCCTCGCCATCCAGTTCAAACCAATCCAACCGATAGGCAACTAACGCAACGACCAGCCCACAAATACCTCCCACAAAGTGAAGCATTGGCGTACTCATTTGAAAGTCACCCAACATCCACAGCGTAAAATCGTACATGAAATAAAACATGCCGTTTAAAAGGACTGGGACCTCAAAGAAAGCGACTCTATAAAAGATGATGGTCATCCACCTAACATTTCGTTCAGGTCCGCAAAGGCAGGCCGTCAGCATCAATCCATAAATGACTCCGGAAGCTCCCAAGGCTGCTCCGCCGTCAGCACCCAACATCAAAGTTTGAACAATGAAACCATCAAGTATTGCGATCAAAAAATAGAGCACCAGATAATGATGGGTTTTCATCATCGACTCAACAATCAAGCCAAACGATAAAAGAAAAATCATATTCCCAACCAGATGGCCCAAATCAGCGTGGGCAAAAGCGTGATAAACCCACTGAATAGGGTGCCAACCGTTTCCGAATTCCAACAGATACAACGATTCGGGAACAACAACCGACTGAAGTGGATAAAGAACAATGTTGACAAATATCAGTGCTGGAGTGGCCCACGGTGCCCGATATATGGGAGAGTCAGTACCAACCGGAATCAAAAATAACATGTTGCGATTAGGTTGTACGGATGACAATGATTGCCAACCAAAGTTTAACGAACTGAAATCTGATAAAAGCCAGCAGAACTTCTCGATCGCGTTGAAATGAAATCTGCCATATGTTCGAGCGATTGATCCTTATCTTGGTCATTTCAGGATGAAAATGCGAAACGATTTCTTATGAATAGCCGCGAATCGAATCATGCTGCTCCCCACGAAATTCCTTTGTAGATCACCCACGCCATGAATCCAACCGACAAGACAGCGGCGGCCACGATCATAAACGTAATTTTACCTTTGCTGTAAAAATTCCTCAGCTCCGGGACTCCCAGACTGGCACACATCACACCCAAGGACGCAATTCCGCCAAGGGCTCCCATAACGATCAAGTAAATAGCCGGGTTTCGGCGGCGTCGGACGCGAACATTTCCTGAATCCTCCGGGCTCCAGCCAGCCACGACTTCGGTCGGATCTTCGTCGGGAGGAGCCAGGCGCTGCTCCAGCATCTCCACCCCCAGTGCAAACACAAAAAGACTAGCTGCATACACAGCCAATGCCAACATTGGGCTTTTCAACATCGCATTGAACAGACGGATCGGCCAATCTTCACCCTCATCGTCGCCAACCTGATGGTAGGTCGGTTTTGGATTTTTCCAGTCTTCTCCCAAGCGAGCGGCCAACTCTTTTTCTTCGCGTTCCTTTTTGCTCAATTTCGGAATCGTCTTGGAACGTGGTTGAGTACGTTGACATTGATCGGTGACCACTTCGTATTGAATGTTGTTTAGATCAACTTCCGGATTTTCAATCTGGATAATATGTCCACATTTGCATTTGACTTTCTTGCCCGCAAATTTGTCCGAAAGCGTACCAGACTTTCCGCACTTGTCACAAAAGAATGCTACCGCCAATGGATTCTCCTTTTTGGAACATATCGCGTTAAATCGTTTTTTGAGCTAACCCCGCCCAAGCAAGTAACACAGCCTTTTACTTGTGACATGTCAAAGCAATATTACCAGAACAAATCGCGTCATGCCCACCAAACTAAAAAGCCAGGGCAGACTTTTACGGTCTGCGATTTTGCGTGAGACCATTTTAACTCTGGCATTTTATCGCCGATTTATATTCCCCACTGAATCCGGCCAACCTAACGTTGAAGCAAAACAGAAGAAATTTCTGAACAAATCAAGTGTTTCCAGCGTCCAAAATGATATGAACTTAGATTCTGATCAATCTTCCGACATGAATTCGAATGCGAATCGGATAGCTCTCGTTTTCAAAAACCTAAGGCATTCTGTCGCACGGCTCGTCAAGTGGACGCTGCTGTTAGTCATGCTTTATTTCCTGATAGCTTTGATTAGTCTGATCCCGGTCAATTCTGATTTTGTTCCGACAGAAAATGGAATCAAAATCTACATTTATTCAGGGGAATTCCATTCGGATCTTATTTTGCCGATCGCAGCAGGCAACATTGACTGGCGAACTGTTTTTCCATCCGATCATTTTCGCAGTCCCACCGATCGCAGTCCCACCGATTGGGCAAGCCATATCGCGTTTGGATGGGGCGACCGAGAATTTTATTTGAATACTCCGAGTTGGCGCGATCTGAAAATTTCAACCGCAGCCAATGCATTGTTGATCCCGAGTACAACGGTGATGCACGTCAGTTTGATGGGCAAACCACTGGCCCACCCAAAACTAAGATCCACCACGATTTCAGAAGATCAGTTTCGCGAATTGACACTCTTTGTGCAAAGCTCATTTGCCGAACGGAATAACCCAAATCAAGGCCGAATCAAAGCGAATGCCTACGGGCAAATCGAGGCGCTGGACATTACCACATTTTTCAGACCTGTAACTGTTGGGTCGGCAATGCTTTGAAGAAGGCAAAAGTCAAAACAGGTTGGTTCACCCCATTTCCTCAAACGCCCGCCCTTTATCTCGATTGAGAGACGAATTCAAAACTTGAATCCGTCCCTACCGAGTGCAAGTTATTATCGACGAAACCTTCTACGACGACGTTGAGTGACTGCAAGAAAACCGGCAGCCAGCATAGCGAAAGATGAAGGTTCAGGGACTGCACTGACATTAAGCTGTAAATTCCCTGTTAGGTCGGTCGCTGTTAACGAATAACTCCCTATCGTGAAATTATCAAAGGTACCGCTATTTAAATTTATGATTTCAGTCCCCGAAAAAGTAATCGAGTCATTAGCCTGATAACTTATTCCAGGAGACAATCCGAATAACCGCAATTGATCTGTCGTTCCGTTGAAATCGACTGTCCTACAAATGAGCTTGCAGCACCCGAAGTATCGTTGGTGACAACCAGATTTGAAATAGTTTGGTCAGCACTAAAAAACGCGTTAAAGAAATCACCCTGTACATCAAATGTCCAGCTTCCGCGACCACCAGCTGATCCGCTGGTCGGAGATATGTCTACCGTACCATTGAGAGAGATCGTTAATTCCGAACTGCCACTGGTCCCCAAAATATCGATCGTCAAATCGCCGCGGGCGACATTGAATTCAAGGCAAAGTGTCAAACCAAAAAATAGGCACATAATTCCGCACAACCGCTTCATGATATCTCCCAATTCAAAATTTAAAGAATTGCCCAATTAGTCGTTGAAATGCTCGACATCAACTTTTCAATTTGCAATTGCAACTAGCGTTAATTCAATAACAACTAATTAGTAGACAGATGTTTGCTCATCTCTCAAACGGTGCAAGGTAGTATTGTTCGCCCTAGAGATTTTCACCGCTTACAACCAAGCACTGCCGACCTCGCTCCGCCAAATTTTGGCGAAATGGAATTCGCAAATGGCACTTCCTATTGACTGCGAATAGACAAAGGGTCCGCTTTTTTCGGGAAACTTGTCAATTCGAGTCGATTGCTTCCATTGGAGCAAAAACGAGCGGTTATCTTGTCGATTGAATAAACATCCGATCTTGATCACTGACCGATGTGAGGCCTGTCAACATGAAAGTCGAATTCTGGGGTGCTGCCCAAACCGTCACCGGTTCCATGCACTTGCTGCATTACAGAGACAAAAAAATCCTGCTCGATTGCGGGCTATACCAAGGCAAACGAAAGGTTGCGTTTGAGCGGAACCGAACGCTCCCATTTGACGCCAAAGAAGTCGACGTTGTCATCCTGTCTCACGCCCATATCGACCATACCGGAAATCTGCCTTCACTGGTGAAATCTGGATTTCAAGGTCCCATTTATTCCACGTCGGCAACTCGTGATCTGGCGACCATCATGTTGATCGACAGCGCGAAAATTCAAGTCAATGACGTCAAATACGTCAACAAGAAAAGACGTCGCGACGGCAAGGCATTGTTTGAACCCTTATATGAACAACCGCATGCCGTCAAAACGATCAAAATGTTTCGCACGGTTGAATATGAACAAATCTTTCAGGTCTGCGAAGGCGTGCAAGTCCAATTTCATTTTGCTGGTCATATGCTAGGAGCCGCCATCGTCGAGTTGATTCTGGATTCCGAAGAACCGGGCTCCGATCCGATTCGCCTGGTATTCAGCGGCGACATCGGACGCCCCGACATGCCCATCTTGAAAGCCCCATCGGTGGTCGAAAATGCGGATTATGTCATCATGGAAGCGACCTACGGGAACCGAGTCCATCCCATACGAAGCGACGCAAAAAAAACACTAAAGGAGGCGGCCCATGCCGTTTTTGAGAACAGAGGGAAATTGATCATCCCCGCGTTTTCGGTAGGCCGCACCCAAGAAATTGTTTACCGCCTGAACCAACTGGCCGAAGCAGGGGAACTGCCTGAAATGGAAGTCTTTGTTGACAGCCCATTGGCTGTCAACGCCACAGAAATTTTCAGAGACCACGTTGAGTGCTTTGACGACGAAATGATTGAAGCCATCCTTTCGGAAGAAGACGAGGATCCGCTCAAATTTAACGGCCTGCATTACATCCGCAGCAGTAGAGATTCGAAAGCCCTGAACTATTACGACAAGCCTTGCATCATCATTAGTGCCTCGGGAATGTGCGAAGCGGGTCGCATTCTTCACCACCTGAAAAACAATATCGAAAAAAAGAGCACGATGATTTTGTTCGCTGGATACCAAGCACCCAACACCTTAGGGAGAATTCTCTTGGATCGTTCCAAGGATGTGGTCAAAATCTATGGCCAACCCTACGACGTTCAAGCCAGCGTTTGTCGGCTTCAAGGCAGCAGTGGCCACGCCGATCAAAGTGAATTGCTGGACTGGGCAGGCGAAACTTCAAAACGCGGAAATGTAAAAAAGATTGCCCTTGTCCATTGTGAATTGGAACCTGCCCAAGAATTCAAAAAGCACCTTGAATTGAGAAAAATTGCGGATGAAATCGTAATCCCCGCCAAGGGAGAAACGATGCTGTTGAATTGATTGACAGGTGTGAGTGTTTAAGAACTGGGTTTTATGAGTAGACCGCGGCTTTCATCAGAAACAGCCTGACCTGCGAGTGATGTAACTTGCCGCTATTCCAGTGGTCGACTTGCCTGACGAATTACGGCGCCCTGATTCTCGCTCATGATCAATATCGCGAACCGATCGACACCATCTAGCGGTTCGTTGCTTTGCGAGACGTAATCGAACTTACCTCGCAGGTCTGTGTATCCGTCCTTGTGAAAACGGACCGTACCGTCATTCAATCTGGCGTAGACCTTGATATAAGCTTTCGAGATTGCTTTACCAGATTTTGATTCGGCAACTTTCACCTGCCCGAACCTTTCCTGTAACTGAACGTTCAACGAATTGGCAAAATAGGGTAGCGATCGCGTTTGATCGCCGGCGGCAACTTCGACTAACACGTTTTTGTTTGCCATCTGTTCAGGCAGATCAAACGTCGTGGTCCCGCGTCCCTCTTCGCCTGAGTCCAACTCGACGACCGCGGACAAGTTGGGCCGAATCATCGAAAAACCCTCCAAGTCATCTTGGGCAAACGGAGATCGACTAAACAGTAGTTCGATATCCATCTCATAATAATTCAATCGAACCCGCTCGAGATTTTGGTGCTTAATCTCTGCCACGCCTGATCGGACTTCGAACTCAAAACTTTCCGAACGATCTGCCAGCACCGTCTGCTGTTGACTTGGATCGTCGGAATCAATCACTTTCGCCGAAGCTCCCTGAATTTCTTTCACTTGGGCCACGATTTGTTGAAAACGAGCTTTCCAGTGATCCACCGGATAGTCGGCCCATACCGTGACTTTGGCAAGGGCTGATTCAGGCTGTTCACGATACAAGTCCAAGTAGGCATCACAGTAGTCGTATTGCATTTGACACTCGACTTTGGATCGGTTGATCGTTTGAAACTGTTTCAACGCCGCATCGACTCGATCCTGAAGCAGCAAGTAATAGGTTATCACAAGTCGTTGCTCATCATCAAAATCTCTTTGGTAAGCCAAAGTGTTCAGCAGCCGATTGTACTGGGAATAAAAACTGGCGTTAAGAATCTTTCGGCTGGGACCAAGCTGATGACTTCGAGAATTAACCAGCGGCCAATACTCTTTGTGCTCGAACCAGCCCCGTTCGATCGGATCCACTTTCAAAACAGCCGATTCCAACGCGGGGCCTACCTGATTCGCCAAACTGGAAACATCCAAGAATTCCCGCAAAGCTCTTAGATCGTTGTGCTTGACCGCATAAGACCACAACACGTCGTTAAATGCGTACCGGTTCCGAAGCACTTCGATCACACGTTGAAAGAATTTTTGATTTTGAAGCCGAAATGCAATCTCAGAAAGATCGACGCGTAGCAAATTTTCACGATTCAAAAACTG
>JBCCSJ010000128.1:0-14695 GCA_039200505.1 Planctomycetota bacterium
CCCGAATCAAAGTAGTGGATTCCCTTTCGGGGCAACTTCGGCTCCCGCCAGTGTTTCTGATTTGAATTTGAACGGTGGCTATTTCGGCGGCATCTTTTCCTATTAGAGTTTGGGAAATCTATCCGTTATTTTACGGGGTACGCTACTTGTACCCGCTGCAGCCTGACACAATTAAGCACCTTCTGCCGGAAGGTGCTCGGCTACATCCTGACGAGTACGCACCTTCTGCCGGAAGGTGATCAGCTGCATCCTGACAAGTAAGCACCTTCTGCGGGCAGGTGATCAGCTTCAGCCTGACGAGTACGCACCTTCTGCCGGAAGGTGATCTACTACAGCCTGACAAGTACGCACCTTCTGCCGGAAGGTGCTCGATAAGCTCATATCAAACAGCCCAATCAACCACCATTACGAGTGGACAACTTCACAAAACGGATCGAGGCCCATTTCAAACTGCCTTTCCTGACGTTCTTTATCCTGACGCATTAAAATCATTCGGTCGACAAGATGCTTTTTTTCGATCTGTTGTTGGGCTTTCAAGAAATGCCGAAATAGGCCCATTGGAAGTGATCGATTGAGGCTCCGCGAATATCTGGATCTGAGTGCCTTTGCTTTGGCGGGGCCCAATCCGCTCAACAAAATTTCGTCGTCCATCGCCACAAAAATTCGAAAACTTCCCGGATCGCCTTGCCGAGAACCGCGTCCGATCAATTGCCAATCAATACGTTGGCTTTCGTGAAGTTCTGTCAAAATCACATGCAACCCACCCAGCTTTCTTACTTCGTCAGCAAGCATAATATCCGTTCCACGGCCAGCCATATTGGTGGCAACTGTGATCCGTCCTGGCTGTCCACTTTGAGCCACGATATCGGCTTCTTCTTCATCGTGGTTGGCGTTGAGCACTTTATGGTCGACATTTTGTTTGGAAAAGGCATCCGAAATCCAAAGAGATTTTTCCACGCTGCGAGTTCCAATCAAAACAGCCCTTCCAATTTCGGCCACCTGCAACGATTCTTGAATGACCGCATCCATCTTTGCTTTCCAATCCCCAAATACTCGGGTTGGTAGTTTGATTCGTTGGATGGGGCGATGAGTCGGGATGGAGACTACTTTTTTGCGATAGACTTTTTTAAATTCTCGGCTGGATGTCAAAAGTGTTCCCGACATTCCCGCAAACAGTTTGTACCTTCGAAAAAAGGTTTGCAACGTAACCGTGGCTCCTTGTCGCGTAGCAGGAGTAATTTCAAGATTCTCTTTCGCTTCGATAGATTGGTGGATACCACCCTGCCATTGGCGTCCTTCTGCGATACGTCCGGTAAACTCGTCGACGATGGCAATTTCGCCTTCTCGAACGACGTAGTGCTGGTCCAGATGAAAATCACGCCGGACTTTAATCGCATTTTCGATGTACTCGTAAAGCCTGCGAATAGGAAAAGTTCGAGTCATCGCAGTTTGCGGCAATCGCCTGACAGCCTTAATTCCGCTGGATAATAACTTTACTTTTTGCTTATCGTGTTCGTATTCAAAATGAGTTCCTTCAAGAAACTCAGCACCGTGCCGGGCAGCCCATCGAAAACAATCTGCCTTTCGTTCCTCTTCTTCGCTATCAATAATGCCGATGATCAGCGGGGTCCGGGCCTCATCGATCAAGACGCTATCCGCCTCGTCGACCAGCACGAAATGAAGCCCACGTTGAACGAGCTGCGACCGATTGGATAGGCTTGAATCGACTTGCGATGATTTCATCCGATCCCTTAGGAAGTCAAATCCAAATTCCTTCGCAGTCCCATATGTGATGTCTTTTCGATAGGCTTGTTGTCGCTGCTCAGGAGAATCATCGGAAGTCACACTTCCAACAGAAAGACCAAGCCTTTCGTAAATTGGGCCCATCAATTCGAAATCTCGTTGTGCCAGATAATCGTTGACGGTGACCACGTGAGCCCCTAACCCAGCTAGGGCATGGATGTAGGCGGGAAGGGTCGCCGTCAGCGTTTTTCCTTCACCCGTTTTCATTTCAGCAGCGCGACACAGTGCCAATTGGATCCCTGCCCACAACTGGACGTCGTAAAGTACTTTCCCTGTCGAACGTCGAACAGCTTCCAAAACCAGCGCGAACGCATCGGGGATGACCAAATCAAGTTTCGTCCCCGTCGACACTCGGTATTTTAGAGATAGGCCTCGATTCCTTAATTCGTCGTCGCTGGCATTTTCAATCCGCCGGGCAATCCTTCGAATTCTTTTGATAGTCGCACGGCCCAAAGACATCAGAAATTGAACCTCTTGGTTTTCACCATTTGAATGTGACGACAATGCGGTTTTTTTAATGGAAATGGATGCAAAAGTAATCCACTTTCGTGAGATTGTTATTTGGCAAAGGTAAACTTTATTATAGTTAACTTCTGGAAATAATTTTCAAACAGACCGGCAGTAAGCATGAAAACCTCGACCGAAATCATTCGCAAAATGATTCAGCAATCGGGTAATCGAATAGAGATGTATCGCTCTTTCCTTGGGCTTCTGTCAACCGAGATTGGAGCGATCAGTGGAATCGCTTGGGACTGTTCTGCTCAGCCTTTTCGTCCGATCACTCAAATCCAACTAGACAATAATCTACCGCTGAAGTTGGCAATTTCCGAATCGGATCACATGAAATTATTGAGTCGATGTTTGACCGGTGATTCTTCCATTCTGGTGAGACCGAAATCGGATGTGGATACTGGAAAACATCATGTCAACCCAGTGCTTGTCATATCGAGGGTTGAAAATTCTCAAACTAAAGATCTGGTGGAAATCTTTTTGTCGAATCAGCTGAGTGATCGGGAGTACGCCGAAAGAAGCAGCAAGCTGGAACAGATGTGTCGCGAATTGGCACATTCCACCCATGAACTTGGAACCCTAAATCATGGCCACTCGGAATTAGCAGAAATTGTCCCTCGGCCCAACACCGAACTCCTACCCGGGCTTGAAAGCCCCAAACGAATTTCACCGGCTCAACTGGATGAGTATGTTCATCAGATTCATCGTTCACTCGATCCCATTGAAACTGCCAGGGCGGTTGCCAATGAAACTCGACGACTTCTTCAATGCGATCGTGTCAGTGTTGTCTCGATTATAGGGCGGCGGGCCAAAATTCGAGCTGTCAGCGGCCAACCTTCGGTCAATAATCGAAGCAATACGATTCTTCAGTTGCGAAAACTTGCCAGTGCGATTTTGCCGACTCGACAAACGTTCTGGTATCCAGCTGAAGAAAATTTGCCTGGCGAAATTGAAACCCCGTTGCTGGAATACCTTGAACTAGCAGCGACTCGATCGATGGTAGTAGTTCCCGTTTTCGATAAACCACCCCAACTGGATGAACGTCCAAATCCTGTCGTCCAAGAAGAACGACTGATCGGGGGGATGATTATTGAGCATTGCACCGAAGAGTGGTCTCTTGAAACGGTTGCCAGTGCCATGGATGTCGTTGGAAGACACGGAAGCGATGCGATTCGCAATGCCTATCGCCATCGTCAGTTGCTATTTTATCCCGTTTGGAAATGGCTTGGTAAATCCAAAATTGTCATGGCCGCTCGTCATCTGCCAAAAACGCTCGCTGTGGCATTCGCTGTTATTGCATTGGGATTAGCGCTTTGGTTGGTGCCTTCAAATCTCAAAATCTCTTGCGACGGCCGAGTGATTCCGGCTACGCGAAGCAACGTGTTTTTTCCAATCGAAGGAACCGTTCGATCCATATTTGTTTCTCACGGCGAAAGTGTCAAAAAAGGGGATCTATTGGTCCGGCTTGAAAACACCGAATTGGATCAAAAAATGCTGGACGTCCAAGGGCAGATCGATGCCTCTAAAGATAGGATCGAAAGCATCGATACGATTTTGGACATCGATCCCGAAAACAAGGCTAATCTTGATTTGGAAAGACGTGTGGAAGCGCAACGCCTGGTTGGGCTAGAAGGTGAGAAAGCGTTTGTTAAAAAAAGATTGGAAAAACTTGAAATCCGCAGCCCTCGCGACGGAAAAGTCATCACTTGGAATTTGAAAGATCGGTTTCAAAATCGACCGGTTGCCCAAGGAGACCATTTTTTGGAAGTCGTTGATGACCAGTCCCCGTGGGAATTGGAACTTGAGTTAGATGATGCCAACGCGGGACATGTTCTTGCTGCTGCCAAATCCAAATCAAAAATCGAAGTCGAGTTTATCCTTGCAGCCGACCCCGACCAAAAGTTTGATGGCACAGTTTCGCAAATCGGCAAAGCCACTTATTTGACGGCCGACCAAACTCAGGTTGTCCCGGTGTCCGTGGAGATCAATTCCGGCGAGCTTAAAATTCAACAGGCAAAATCAAGCGTCACAGCGAATCTTGTGTGCGGCAAAACGTCTCTGGGGTACGCTCTGTTCCACGGAGTTTACGAATTCGTTCAGAAGCAGTGGTTCCGACTATTTTGATTTTACAAACCTAGTCTTTTCATCAGCGAGACTTTTCATTGTCTGTTACGGATCCAATGTCGCAATCTACGGATAAACGTCCCATCCGTCTGCGCGTTCGACCCGATTTGATTTTGCAACCTTCCGTTTACCAGGGAGAAAATTCCTGGATCGTAAAAGATCCCGTTGCAATGAAATACTTTCGTCTTCAGCGACCCGAAAAAGTAGCGTTGCAAATGGTGGATGGGAGCACCAGCTTTAGTGAAATTCAATCCGCGTTGGAATCGGCATTCCCAGAGAAAAAAATCAGGCTTGCCGACATTCACATGTTAGTCAATTCGTTTCACAAGAACGGATTACTGATTTCTGATTCTCCTGGACAGACCGCACCGCTTCAGGTCCAACGGAACAAAGAACTTCGTCAGAAAGGGATGCAGCTTTTTATGAGCGCCCTTTCGTTAAAGTTCCCAGGCGTCGACCCGGAACGTTTTCTTTCCTGGTTGTATCCCAAATTGAAATGGCTATTTAGCCGTACCGCAACTGCAATTTTTTTATTGTTCTCGATTTCTGCTTTGGTTCTAGTTTTGCAGAATATCGACGAATTTTATCGCAGGCTCCCCGAATTTCAGCAATTTTTTAACCTGAAGAACTTTTTGTTGATGGGATCCATCCTGATCGTCACCAAGTCGATTCACGAACTTGGGCATGGATTGATGTGCAAACACTTTGGCGGCGAATGTCACGAAATTGGGTTCATGTTACTCGTCATGACACCGGCGATGTATTGCAATACTTCGGATTCCTGGATTCTGCCTAACAAATGGCATCGAATTGCGATCGGAGCGGCAGGAATGTATGTCGAAGTCGTGCTCGCATCATTTTGCACATTTGTCTGGTGGTACACGCAACCGGGCACTGTCCATTACATCGCACTGAACGCCATGTTTTTATGCGGTGTCAGCACATTGATTTTCAATGCCAACCCTTTGCTTCGGTACGACGGATATTACATGCTGTCGGACTACCTTGAAATCCCAAACATGGGCAGCAAATCAAGGATGGCGTTGTTGAGTAAGCTTCGGGTTTGGTGCTTGGGAATGAAGCCAATCAGTCCTCGCCTGTTACCGACCAGACGTCAGTTTAGCTTCGCAATCTATGCGGTAGCATCTTTCGTTTATCGCTGGTTTGTGATGCTGATGATCTTTTGGTTTTTAACAAAGATGTTCGAACCGTATGGATTGGAAATTCTCGGTCACGCTCTCATCGTGATTTCGTTGGTGGGGATGATTGGGATCCCATTTTACAAATTGGTCAAATTCTTTATTTATCCGGGGAGGTTTCGTGAGGTGAAATATTTCAGATTCGCTATATCGCTGGTCCTGTTTACGATTGCCGTAGGTGGCCTGTTTGCCATTCCTGTGACCCACAACGTCGCAGCTCCCTTTGTGGTTCAACCTACTGAGATGCAAAAAGTCTTTGTGACGACTCCAGGTCGATTGGTGAAAGTCAATTTCTCGCCTGGAGACAAAGTGAAAGAGAACGACATCGTAGCCGAGCTCGAAAACGATGAATTAGTTTTTGAATTGGAGCAAATTAAGAATCAAATCAAATCGGAAAATGCCAAACTCGATGCTTATGAAATTCAGATCCAGCAAGACATCGATGTTTCGGGCGAACGAGAATCGGCTCAAACGGCCATTGAGAATCTGACAAAAAAGCTTGCTTTTCAGCAGGAAAAAATCAAAAAGCTTCAATTAGTGGCTAACCGGAGTGGAATCATTATTCCACCGCCCAATGTGGTGCCTCAAAAGATGGACATCCACGATACCCGAAGTCTTCAGAAGTGGTCAGGCACTCCCTTGGACCCGGAAAATCGGCAGGCTTATCTTGAAACACAGACTTTGTACTGCAAAATCGGCGACTCGAAAAAAATGAAGGCGATGCTAATGATCGACCAATCGTCGGCAAAGTTTGTTCAGGCAGGTCAAAAAGTCGTCATGATGTTGGATGAGTTTCCGGGAAAAAAACTCTACGGACAGATCGAGTTCGTTTCCCGAGAGCCTGCCAATCAGGTTCCACGTGAATTATCGGTCACCAACGGGGGAACGATCGCGAGCCAGCCAAACGCTCAAAATCAAGAGGTTCCCATGATTCCCGCCTACGAAGCTTCCGTTACCATCGACACCGATCAGGCATTGATGACGGGCTTTCGAGGGCATGCAAAAATCAGGGTGGGGTCGGCACCGCTTGGCAAACGATTGATCCGCTATCTCAACACGGTCATCAACTTTCGCTAGGCCAATTTACCAAGTCGGTCATTTTGTTCTTGGCGTAGTTTGTTGATCGAAGGTTCCGGGTTACCGATCGGAAATGGAGTGATAAAATACGGCTAAGACAGTGTTGAGCTGCCACCCGCGATGGATTAACTTAGCCCTGGTATTTCTCATCCCCGCAGAAGGCGTTCGAAGTACGACCGGCGAGGAGGGCATCAAAGGTCCAAAAAAGCCTGCTCCCGGCGAAGTTTTTCCGGCTGTTTCTGTTTCCAAACCTTCTAGCACGCCCAGCGGAAGGTTGCCGCTAATTCAATTAGAGTGAGTGCGATTTAGCGGTCGCCGAGTTGATGAAAGTAGCCGATGTTTTTCCTTTAAATCCACCGAAAGTCAACGCATGCCAAGTTCCACGCTTACACTTGCCCAAAGGGCAATCAAATTGCCTGAATCCCCGATCCGAAAACTTGCCCCATTTGCTGACGCCGCCAAGGCCGAGGAGCCAAAGTTTTTCACTTGAACATTGGTCAACCAGACATCAAAACGCCGCCTGAGTTTTTCGATGCGATCACTCAAGCGAATCTTGATGTGGTCGCCTATAGCCCCTCGGCTGGAATTGGGCCTTTAAGAGAAACTATTGCCGCATATTACCAAAGGATTGGGCACTCCATTAGTTCGCAAGAGGTTTTAGTCACTACTGGGGCTTCAGAAGCGCTTGGTTTTGTAATGCGGGCGGTGCTGGATCCTGGCGATGAAATTATTGTTCCCGAACCGTTTTACGCCAACTACATGTCGTTTTCGATGAGTAGCGACGGAATCGTGGTTCCGTTGGCAACGTCGATTGAAAATGATTTCCAGTTACCAACTCCAGAAGAATTCGAAGCGAAAATTACGGATCGAACTCGAGCCATATTGATTTGCAACCCTGGGAACCCAACGGGGGTCCTTTATCCAAAAGAGTCACTGGAACAATTGGCCCAGATCGTTCAAAAACATGGCTTGTTCCTGATTGCTGATGAAGTCTATCGGGAATTTGCTTACGACGGACTCAACCATCATTCGGTACTCGGATTCTCAGAAATCAGCGAAAACGTAATCGTCATTGACTCTATCTCAAAACGATTCTCCGCTTGTGGCGCACGAATAGGAAACATCGTGACTCGAAACCAGCAACTTTTGGAGTTGTTGATGCGGATGGCCCAGGCTCGGCTCTCTCCTCCCACGTTTGGCCAATTAGGTGCCACCGCGGTTTACGAATTGGGGGAGGATTATTATCAAACGGTGAGGCACGAATATGCGGCTCGAAGAGATCTTTTGAAATCAAGATTGGATCGAATCGACGGCGTTCTTTGCCCCCAAGTAAACGGAGCATTCTACGCAATGGTTCGTCTGCCTGTTCCAGACACCGAAGATTTTTGTCAATGGATGTTGGAAAATCATCGCCACGATAATCAGACCATAATGCTGGCTCCTGGCTCTGGATTTTATGCCAGCGAAGGAAGCGGTCGAAACGAAGTCCGAATCGCCTACGTTTTGAATCAGAAAGTCCTGAATTTCGCGATGGACTGCTTAGAATCCGGAATCGAAATTTATAACCGGAGTTGATAGATTTCTGAATTTCGGTTGCAGTATTCGACGCCTTGAGCCCCTGTCATCCCACGAAGAATCTCATTGTTGTACCTTGGGAACGACAATGTCAATTTCGTTTTCTCCCCAGATATGATCGCTTTGCATTGTAATGTATTCCAAGTCAAATCGACCGTCACCATCCCGATCTTCCCAGTCGATTGTATGACAACTACCTACTGCCTGGCTCCTAAAATCAACATTGCCGTCGCCATTGATATCCATATAGAACGAGTCTCCAACAGAGACGTCGTAAATCACTGTGGGTGGCTCAAGCAATGTACGAAATCCAGCAAGATCTCCCTTTCTTAGCCCACCAGCTAATTCAAAAAATACAAATTTTTGATGTGGTTGCTCATTATCTACAGTGAAAAATTTAATGGTGATTGAACGACCAACAAACAAGATCATTTCAACTTCGTAGAATTGCACAAAGTCCGCCCGATAGGATGCGGGGCGACTTTCTTCAATCCAACGGCCAAGTCCATGTGCATTGAGTCCTGCTAACCGATATGGGAATGGATTGTCGTGTTGCTTTACCACCAAGTACTCTATTATTCCCTTTGTCACAGATTCCCATTCATTGATTCGACCGAGCCAGTTTGCATACGCACAGCCCAACGCAACGACGGCAGTGAGCGTAAAAAGAACACGCAAGCAAAAACGGAAGCGAAAATGTTTCAAGTTGCCCTCTTCCGACGTTGTATTCAATTTCCTCACCTGCAACGTTAATTCTTAGGCGCCCCAAAACGACATCGTCGCTTTTAATTGCTGTCGATTCATCAATCCGGTACCGTCACTGTTCACCGAGCCGCGGCGAAAGACAATCCTAATCTGAGTTTTCCGGCCTCAGAATTTTAGGAGGTTGGCTACTTTTGGTGCTCAGCCAGACTAAAAAACCCTGACTGTCGTTTTTCTGTCCAATTGCGGTGGTGCGTAGTCGAATGAGATACAGTTCATTTCTAGGTGCTGCCGTAACAACCTCGCGGTCTCCACAGATTTCAATATCATACTGGGACCTCCCGGCAAGCCAATCTGGAGGGCCGTCGTCGAAGGTGTTAATGATAACTGACTGGTTGTTGTATGTCGCAGTAAGCGAATGGACGTCTTCGTAGTTTTTGCCGACCTTGAGAGACGTCGCCTTGGTCGAGTCTGTTTGCTTTGATCGAGCGTCACCGCCATCCTAGTTGAACTCAATCAAAAAGACCTTCGTTAACTGCTCGACGATAGAACCAAAAAAGCCGAAAAACCAACCAGCCTGCAAGGAAAAGAAATATCCAATTCAGCGAAATTTGGAAATAGAAGATCGCAAACAAACAAAGCGAAATGGGAACAATATCAATTTTGGAGAATAGACGGCGCATTAGTTATGCCGGATAGGGACCAAGGTCACCGAGCGGCGATAAGCGACCATTCACTTCAAAATAACGCACCAATCGCCGCTTAGGTGCAATTGCGATTCCGCTGGACTTTTACCTCTAGGGAACCGGCATCTTCAACTTGACTCAAAAGGCCTCAAAGGTTTTACTCCGCGATCGCAGCTTGCTCAATTGTGAACAGTTCGATTTGGTTCGTTTGCAGTAATTCACGGTATAAGTCGAGACGCTCAACAGGGCATTCGAAAATTACGGCATCGTCATGCAGTTCGGGAAAAAGTGCTGTTGCGCCGCTGAATTGGAATGAATTGGGTGATTCACCGGCGTAACCGGCTGCGACTCGATTTGAAGAAATCCACAAGCAATCTTTCCAGTCATCACCAATTTGGTATTTGAAGTACGGCACGCCAATATTCGAAGTTTTTTCTTCGGGAGTTACGCCAAGTATGTTTTGCAGGCGTTGTTTTGCGTCTCTAAAACTCTCAACGTTTCCAAGCACTAATTCACGTTCAATATCCAGTTCCATGAAACTCATGAACTCAGCAAACGAATCGGCGACACGATGCTGGCTGTTACACTCTACGTCAATGTATGAAACGCATGGAATCCGATTTCCATCGCGATAATCGAGACAGTGATACCAATGTCCATCACCGTCAAATGCAATCAAATTGTTGAGTGAAAAATCGACGTATTGTTGTGCGTCGGCCAAATCTTGACCTAGCAACGAAGGAAATTTGGGGCCAATCCCGGCGATGGTATCCCCAACCGAATCAGGTAGTTGGAAACGGATCGGGCCGCCGTTTTGAACCCTCAGAATTTCGACAAACTCTTCGGGTAATCGGTGCCCCAGTTGTTCCTCCGCCGCCACCAGAATGTCGTCAGTCAGTTCAGATTGGACGTACGGAAGATAGGCAGGGCGTTTCCATATCGTCAGCGGTGTAGGGCGAATTTTCATAGACGGAATAACTTCGGCATCAGCGGGGCGCGACGGGTGATTGTCCATCTGGAAACTCCTCGGCTCGCAACTTATTGCAATATTTTGTAATTTTTCATTGACGGATGGTTAGGAGTTCGTCAATGGAACGCCACCAACACCGCGAAGAATGATACACATCCCATTCTATAGGTTTCGGGCCATGATAGACATCGTCAGATGTTCGACAGCGTAACGCATGGACCATCGGAAACGTCTTCCACGGCACAACCCGTTTTTTGGCAAGTGATCGCGACCGAATTGGACCTGTTGGCGTTATTAACCCTGAAGCAAACATAGCCCCAAGAGATTTTCGCCCAACAGATGCATCAACGCACAATGCTACGATTGAACCCGATGAGAAAGTCCCCAGTTCCTTTTGTGACGTCGTGACGTATTGACGTATTGACGTATTGACTCCAATTTGGCTGACGTTCTCGTTCCCAAAGTAAGCCCCCAGATTCAGTCAGGGAATAGATCGTGCATTGTGATTTTGCCGAATTTCCGACAGAACGGATCAGTTGGCGGGAGAGTAAAGAGTCAATCGTATTCGACAATTCGCCATCGTCGAGCGAATGATTGTGTTTGCAATTCATGTGAATCGGGTAAACCGAAGACGATAGTTGTGCTACGCTGGCGTTGGAATCGAAGAGCATGTCGAACAGTAACAGTTCGTCATCCGAGAGGCTTGAGTCTCCAGTTCTTTTCGGTAATGCGTTCAATTGTTGCCTGCCAAGTCGCGAATTACCAACGACCAATGTCACTCGATGATGATCAGCAGCCATCTATCTCAAAATACGCACCAATCATCCCTTACGGTGATTAGACCAGTGTCTTTCGAATTAAGGTTAGCAGATGTTTTCTGGAAATCGAAATTCCGTCATGGCTAGTCCCGCGAGGGACGACAGTTTGTAGCCACGGATGCCAATCCGTGGATTAAACCCAAAATGAACACAAAGCCTCGAAAAGGCGACAGGCTTTGGGTTCCAGATCGTTTCTCCCGTCTTTTCAGGACTCGTGATACGGATGGATTTTTAGGTATCACCCGAATTCCTGTGTGTCATCAGTTGTTGTCGCTTATGCCACTCCAATGCCCAGGTTTCCCTAAGCACACTTGGTGACGAGATCTCAAGGACTACCACCCTCACGTTTCACTTCATCGTTCCCGGCGGAGAGATCAGCCGCGAGCGTTCGCGTTAGATACAAGCGAAACCAGATCAAGTGTTCCATCCTCGCCCCGCCAGGATGTTTTACAAAAAGTCGTTCGTTGAGCACCTCCGCAAAGAGGGACTTTGTTCAAAACTACCAATGGGTGTTTTAAGGTTCGATTGGGTGGTCAACATCAAACCGGTTGGAAGCGGTCAAGCGGTTTTAAAGCATCTGGCTCGCTACGTTTATCGCGACGCCATCGCCAACAACCGAATCGTTTCAGTGGATGAAAAGGAAGTCGTTTACAAGGTAAAACCTTCTGGCAAGAAACAGTATCGCACTCGACGGCTCGACGGCGAGTCATTCATCCGGGCATTCGCCCAACACATCCTTGCCGCCCGGCTTTCAGAAAGTTCGTTACTACGGCTTCATGAGTGCCAACAATCGCTATCGTAATCGCCCTCACGCCGATCTTTGATCCAGACTTCTCCAGTTCGAGCTTCGGCTATCGACCATCCCGCTCCGCCCAAGGTGCTGTCAAGCAAGTGCAGCAGATCATCCGACGTGGTTATCGATGGTGCGTGGATATGGACAGCCGAAGGCGAGTTGGCTTCCGGCACCGCCGGGCGAAATTTTTTGACAGAGTCCAACACGAAATCCTGAAGCACCACGTTGCTTCGAAAGTTCGCGACAAGCGACTGTTGAAGTTGATCGGCCGCTACTTGCGGGCAGGCGTGATGGTCAACGGTTTATGCCATCGCAGCGAAGAATGCACGATGCAAGGTGGTCCGCTTTCACCATTACTTTCTAACATCTATCTGGATGCTCTGGACAAGGAACTGGAAAAGCGTGGCTTGCCCTTTGGGCGTTACGCGAATGACTTTGCGATCTTCGTGAAGTCCAAAGCTGCGGCCAAGCGAGTTTATGGCAGCGTCGAACGTTTCCTGACTCAGCGTCTGAAACTGAAAGTCAACCACGACAAGAGCAGCATTCGCAGGACCGATGGTCTTGAGTATGTGGGCTACGAGTTTCGTGGCTACGGCGGTCAGATTCGGAGCAGTCAGAAGAAGCTTCGCGCTTTCCGTCAGCGTTTTGAGGAGATCTTCCGCCAAAGCATTGGTCGCAGCATGCAGTCGCGGTTCGCGGAGTATCGCTTTTGCGCTCGCGGTTGGCTAAGTTACTTTGCTTTGGAACAGGTTAAGAGCACGTTGCGGGACTTGGACAAGTGGCTTCGCCACCGCGTCCGAGCTTGTTACTGGCGTCAGTGGAGCAAGTCGAAGACTCGGCTTCGCAAGCTGGTGGCTTTAGGCGTGCCAAAGCGTGTCGCTCGCGGTAGTGCGATGAGCGGCAAGGGCCCATGGCGTCTTTCCAGGACGTCAGCGGTCCAGCGCGGCCTGACCATTGAGTACTTGGCTGATCAGGGTTTGTTTAATCTTGAGAGTTATTGGAAATCGTTTACACCCTTGCGACGAACCGCCGGATGCGGACCCGCATGTCCGGTGGTGTAGGAGGGGGTCCGCAGCAATGCGGACCCTATCCTGATTCGTAATGTTATCCCGCGTTTTCGGCTATTCGGGATGAAGTGTTAATTTTAGTAACGAGTGCATTAGTGAATTGTTCAAAGGAATCAGAGTTTGGTCCAGATTTGCAGTAGAATATAGAGACATTTGGAATGATGGAATGAAACGATACCCAATGCTCGGTTTTTATTCGTGCTGAATAAAGTAGTAAGCCAATGCTGGCGATGAAAATGGGAATTGCAAACGACAAGGGCATAGAGAAGTCAATTCCAACAAGTCGTATTACCGAGGCAATTACCCCAATGCCACCAACCAGAATGCACGCCCAAAACCCTTGGGTGGTTTTTTCATTGCGGATTGGATGCGCAGACAGCTGCCAATAGGGGATTTGGTATCGCCACCTCGAAAAGGTTTGGCGTATATCGCAATCTGCGTGGTTATCGAGCAGGGTAATAGTGCCTTTTTGCTCTTGAGATCGGTATGAATATGTAGTCATGAAACGATCTAAGTTTCTTCGATTCAAGCGGGATAAAGAATCCATGTAAGTCCCGGGTTTGAGGGCGAGTCGTTTGCGATTTTGCTGGTGACAGGCCCGGAGTCGATACCAAAGTATCGCTTCACTTATTTCAACCCTCAAACCGAAGGATTTCTTTCACCAAATATTATCGCAATCGACCTCGGCAAGTTCAACTCGATGTCTTGCTTTTAAAACACAGTTACTAACGAATATTCGACTGCGCTGGCTGCGACCGATCGAGGCTACTTTGAATCGGTCCTCAAAACCCAGCAACCGGATCTGATGGTCGTCGAAGCTTGCGGCCCAAGTGGTTGGGTGAGTGATCTTTGTAGCAAACTTAAGTTTAAGATCTTATGATTTCGCCTGTTCCACCCACGAAGAAGCCTGGCTTCGAGACCTTAAACTTTGCGTCTCTGCGGCTCTGCGTGAGATTACTTTATCGAGTACTGCGAGCTGATTTTCAAATACCTACCGACGCTATTTGATGTTATCTCGGCTGGTGTTGGTGGCAAAAGCGGCAAGAACTTTTTTTAACAACCGGCACTTTACCGCCTTTGAGCAATTACCAACCAAACGATCTTGGAGTGGTATGCATCCATGGGGCCTTGCAGCGCATCAACCGAACCGCAAGTGACCTCCAATAGTCGCGTCATTCCGATCGTTTTTTGAAACGCAGAAAAAAGAATCACCAAACAAGCTAAATCATGAGGTGAAACCGTCGTGGGGCCTTAGCTGAGCTAATCCCCTTCAAGCTCACCAAGCAAAGCAACCCGTTGCTTACGCATCTGCGCCTTTCTTTCGGCCGCCAAGGACTTGGCGAGCGACCGAAAGCGGCTCCGAGCGAAGCA
>JBCCSJ010000129.1:0-14663 GCA_039200505.1 Planctomycetota bacterium
GAGTTCCCTTCTTCGATTCGCTTGGCTGCGTTGGGATCACGTTCGATGGTTCGTCAACTTTGGTGCCCTTGCCTGTTTGGACGCTTTGAGGCGGTGAAGATTGAGAAGTGGATTGTGCCACAGTTTCATTGGAGTCGTTTCTGTTCTCAGAAGCAGTGTAAAAATAAAACAGGGCAAAAACAAAAACCAATAAAAAACACAATACTCCTGTCCATAACAAGGTAAAGGATGTCCGAAATGAACTTCGAGTTGATTCGTGATGACCCAAACCAGAAGCATTGCCGGATTTTCCCGAAGAAACCATTGCAACTTTCGAGACTGACTTCGAATTCTGATGGGCTTTTTTTGTCGACGATAAACCGCCAGCTTTGTCGGTAGGTTTAGATTTTGCTGTAACTGGACTAGCTTCGTTAACAGACGACAGACTCTGGTTCTTTCGCAGCCGTTGGTCGTAGACCCTCTTTTTTTCCGGGTCGATTAGACAAAGCCGCGCTTTAGCAACTTGGTTAAGCAGTTTTTGGGCGGCTGCCACGTTGGCACCCAAGGAGACAGCTTGCAAAAATTCAACCCGCTTGCTGACAGCTAATTCGATTTTGGTCGGATCGGACTCAAACGAATCCAAACCGAGTAGTCGATAATGGTTGGCTGGCTGTTGAGAGGGCGGAATCCCAAGCCATTCTTTATATGGGTCAAATAATTCTGGCATCCCAATAGTTTAATAGATAATTGGAGCGCCTGAAGCATCCAGCGCCGAGCAATTTTGAGCATTCGTTTCGTCTGAGACTGGTTGTCCGTCGAATCTTTTGGATTGACTGGTCAGTTGAGTTGGCCCGCACCGGGCCATGATCTTAAATGCGTCAGCCACCACCGAAGGGGCTGGGGTTACAGTCCTGACTTCCCGAAGAAGAATGACTCGTTGACTGATTGGGACTGGAAAAAATACTTAGTTTTCGTTCGAGTCCGTCGGAGTTACATTCCGGGCACTCCAACTTATCGTTCTCACTTCGAACCAGAAGCTCGAATTCAGCAAGACAGGACTTACACGTGAATTCGTAGAGTGGCATGGATTGAAATCTCCAGTAAAAATTAGAGTGATGTCAGATAACCCAATGTATAACAATCAAAATCGAAACCAAGCTCAAATCAAAATCGATTCAACGGATTCAAATGTTAACTTGTAACCAATCGAGGGCGATTGACCGAATCGCGATCCATCATTTCGGGATCCCAGGTGTCGTGCTGATGGAAAATGCTGCTCGCGCGTGCACCGAACGACTGGTGGATCAAATCCAAAATAATTCAGGTGTCGATTTCAAAGATCAGGCTGTCGTAATTCTATGTGGACCTGGCAACAATGGTGGCGACGGTTTCGCAATGGCTCGTCATCTTTTCCAGTTCGAAATTCCGGTCAAAGTGATTCTGTTTCACAGACCGGAAAAGCACACTGGGGATGCTGAAATCAATCTGAAAATTATTTCGAAGATGCCAATTTCAATCCTCGAGTTCGACGAAGCACTTGCCGAAGCCGATTTAGAACGACTGTTAGGATTTGTGGGGCGACGACCGACTACTTGGGTCGTGGACAGCTTATTGGGAACTGGTAGTTCCGGCCCACCACGCCCCCCAATGGCAAAAGCGATTCAAATTGCGAACCGACTACCAGCTAAACGGATGGCGATTGATATTCCCACGGGCATCGACGGAGATAGCGGGCAAGTTGCCCATTCCACTTTTCGAGCCGATGTGACTTGCACCTTTGTGGACTTGAAACCAGGTTTAGTTCATCCCGATGCTACAGAATTCGTTGGATCCATAGAAAAAATCGGAATCGGATTCCCCGAACGTTTGATTAATCGGCAGAAACTCTAAGAAGGATTTTCGGCTACCTGAATCTATTCAGGTGGCGCTTCAGGTTCCAGTTCTTTCCATTTCATCGCCCGTTGCATCGGTTCAATCCGAAGAACAACTTCGCCATTCTGGAAAATCCGGACAGTGCCGTTGGACTGGCTGACGACGACGGCGATCGCTTTCGTGTTTTTGCTAATGGCGGCTCCCGCGAAATGTCGCGACCCTAACCCTTTGGTCATGGTGATCTCGACAGGTGCGGTGTCGATAATTCTGGCAGCCCCCTCGATAGTTCCATCGGAAGAGACCACGAACATGCCATCCAATTGAGCTAACTCTTTCAGCCCCTCCCTCACCTTGGAGTCGAGGATGTTGCGTTCTTTTCGAGGGTACCCTTTTACCATGTCAAAACATCCGGGTCTGCTCTCTTCAAGTACTTTCCGATGGTCTCCGACGACAAACATGGTACCGACCGATTTCCCTTCCCTGCCCTCTTTTCCGATGGAAACGGCTAGGTCAACAACTGTCTTCAGTGTTTCAAGTGGCACTTTCGTTTCCAACTTTCGCAAATCGCGAGCGGTCAGTCGACCCAACCTTTCAGTCAGCTTAAGGATGCTAATGGTGTCGACATCCTCGGTGTCGAACCCCCCATAGACCGCCACAATTGTCGATCCGGGACGAACAATCTCTTGGGCAACGCTCGATAAAACCGCTTGAGTCAATTGATTTTGGACGGTCGCCTCGGGATTCTCCAGCAAAATCGGAGAGATCGTTGATTCGGTTACAGAGTCAACGACCGCTTGCTCATGAGTCGCCACAATCAAGACATTGTTACCCGCCTTTTTTTTCAACCGTTTCCAGTCGCGAGGCCTGTCCAGAAGAACCAAAACACCATCGGCCGACGACGCCTTGGCAAGCTTGTTTGCAGCGTCAACAAAGGAAAAGAATGCCTTATCACTCTTTGGCGTTGTCATTCTAATCGCGTCCAACCGAATGCAAAAAGGAGATCATCAAGCAAATCATTGCTTAATCCAAACGAGATTGGGAATGGGATCAAGCTGGAGTCAGAATCCCCGACGACAAAGATCCTCGGAAGATCGAATTTCCACGATTATAAGCGTTTATCCTATCCACCTCCCTAAATGCATACAAGCCGACCAACCCTCGTTCGTCGAGAGTCGAACAGTTTCGAGTGGTTGAAAAAAGCAGGACCTCTAACTAGTGCTTTTTGGAGGGGTGAACGAGGTTGAACCCGACGGAGGGGCGAGACAGAAATGTTCAACCGGAAATCCTGTTGAATGTCATGCCTTCGATGACCCTGATTGAAAGCCCCTGGCCCGACTGCACCTCGATCGATCCTGACGTTAAAGGCCAGTTTCCCGCGACCCAAAATCAGATGTTTGACAGGGTTGAAACGATCGGCCACTAGCGAAAGCTATCTGCATTCGGGCTTCCAGCCGTCCGAGTTTCTGAGCGGTTAGAAGGGGTAAAATTGGCAACGTATTGCTGCCAAAGCCCGACATCTTTGCCAATGTTTTCTCCGGTCACTTTTTGTAATGATTCCACGGCACGCAATTGAAGAGCCGGATCGGAATCGTTGAGCGGGACCGCCAGTGCAGTGACGGTTTGCCGGCCGGTAAAATTGCCCAAGGCTCGAGTCGCGGCTAACCGGACATCAATGTTTCGATCACTGTCGGCCACTTTGGCAAGTTGCGGGACCGCGACATTAGGCGGCATATTTTCAAACGCTTTGACGGAAGCGACTCGAATGTCTGAATTAGAATCGATGATGGAATTGGCCAATGCAGTATTGGCGGCTGGACAATCGAGTTGCCCTAGTAAGTTAATGGCATGCAGTCGAAGTAAAAGAACAGAATCTTCAGACAGAACAGTAGCCAATTTTCGAGCCACCTGTTGTTGAGTTTCGACTGGAGCACCGGCGACCGATGCGGCAGCCTCCGACATCATTCTTTTGCGAGCGAAAAGGGTGTCGGCGATCTTCTCTTCTTCTGCCCATTTTTTTTGAGCCCAAGGAACGTACTTCCCAGTTTTCCAGAACAAGCCTTCCGAGCATCCGACTTGCAGCACAGAAAACAGAACCAGAATCCAACAAAAAATCGGCTCTCGAGACATTTGGTCCACTCGGAGGAAGTTAGGGAATTTTCAGCCGAACATTATCAAAGCAAAATTGGTTGAAATAGATCAATTCAACAGTTTCGCTAGCACGAAAGGGCTTGATTGGGGAGGTTAATTGGCCATTCCCCCGGGGTGCATTTGCAAGGCAAAGCCGCATCGCTCTCCGAACGGATGGCTTACTAATTCGACTCTGCGAGTCGATCTGCTTTGTATTGTATCAACAGAAAAAATACAGCATCGGGTCATAGATCAATCAATTGAGATGGAGCAACTGCGGGGATAGCCATTTTAAAGTTCTAACGTCACGGGAGGATAGAATCATTTCAATTGATCCCAGAAAGATTCAGATTTTGCATATCTGGAATCGTTGTGCTAGGAAATCTTTTCAGTACGTCCCACTTGCCAAGCGGGACACAAACAGCTGTAGCATTTGGCTTCCATTTTCGCGATTGACTGCGTCACCTACTCGATCATGTCCACTCACACTCACCAAATTTTGCACAGTCGCCCCGACACGGCTGCCCAGTTCAAAAAAGATGGGCTGTCCCTCATTCTCTGTCTTTCTTTAACATTGAATCGCACACTATTTGCTATCCTTAAGATCTGTCATGCTCTCTCATGCACAATCGGAAAAGGAGAACTGCCAACCCACAACCTGCTAACCCACCAAGGAATTTCTTTGTCAATTTTTCACTATGAAGATCTTTAAAGTAGGTTGGACTACCGAAGCTTATCGAATAACTCTTGGCCCAATCGGGCGGTGAGAACCTCTTGGGAAGAGTTGAGATTGGTTGAGCCAACACCCATGGACAATAAAAAAAGAACCAAATAAATAACAAAATAGTTGTTACTATTTGGATCAACGATCGAATAGCGTATCCAGTTTTCATGCCACCATTAGCAAAGTGAAACTACGAGGTTAATTAGAGTGTCCAAGAATTGGCCTGCCCTTATTCGCTGTCTTTTGAGTTTATCCGGCGGGAATGACCGTTACAAAGCGGTCGGTCACTTGTGCGTACACTTATTCAGTTATTCTACCTAACCCTTGATAATCGGTTCGGGAGTGATCCCACGAATTCGTTCCAAAATTCAAAAGACTGATCGTATTTGGAATACAAATTGTTGTTGCTTTGCCGTAGGGCCGCAAGTTAAGTGTCTCAATGAAGCTAATCTTCTAGCCATCGTAGGTTGATGTCATTCGTATCGCAGCGGTCGGAAGTGGATGGTTCGGCAGTGTTTGATACCGGGCCGACTATCTTTTCAAAACGATCGAGTTGTTTTTCATTGTCAGATCGGGGTGAGGTATTCAGTTGTATTGGCCGATCGCCGATGATTTTCGCTTGGGCACAAAAAAAGGTGGCCCCGGAGGATTCGGGGGCCACCTGATCGACAGTCAATTCAATCGAATTGACTAAGTCACTGGAGGGATCTGACTCGGAGTGTTGACCCCGCGTTCAGGTGAATTTTCAAGGTGTTTGGGGGCCATCACGGCTTTTCGGCCTTTTCTGTCTTCATCGTAATACTTACCGGCACCGTAACCGTACCCATATCCGTAACCATTGTACGAGTAACCGGCCCGATAGGCCCCGTAGGTATACTGGCTGCCATAGCCGGATTGGGCTCCGACTCCGTTGACGACCAAGCCGATGCAATTGGCACCTAAATTCTGGAGCATTTCAATCGCTCGGCTGGCACTGATTTTGACATTCTTTTTAATCCTCAGGCACAAAACCACTCCGTCAACGCGAGCGGCGATCGGACAAGCATCGGTGACTGCCAGCAGCGGAGGTGTATCAACGATGATAAAGTCGAATCTTTGACGCATCTCTTCCAATAAAATTTTGACTTGAGGCGATGAACTAAGTTCAGCTGGATTGTTAGGTTTGGCCCCGCAAGGCATTACTGTCAACCCCTCAATTTCTTCGCATTCGTAGAGAACTTCTTGCCAATCAGAGTGACCACTAAGGACCGTCGCAAACCCTTCACGGGCTTCGATTCCAAACTTGCTGTGTTGCCGAGGTCGTCGCATATCAGAATCGACCAACAGCACCTTTTTGCCCGATTGAGCAATCGACACAGCTAAATTAGCGGCGAGCGTTGATTTACCATCTCCAGGGGTTGGGCTGGTCACCTGGATTACCGAATGCTGTTTGCCTTGAGTGTTGAAATAAAGCGCTGTTCGAACTGCCCTGAATGCTTCAGAAACTTGCGATTTGGGACGGTGGTAACAGCATACCATCGGATCAATTAATGAATTTTCAACGAGGTACCGTTTACTGGATCCAATCACAGGAACATGACCGATCAGTGGCATGTTCAATTGCTTCATGATCTCGTCGGGATTATGAAACGTTTGATCAGCTAACTCGACAAGACATCCGAGTCCGAATCCAACCAGAGAGCCGAGAAATCCGCCCAAGCCGAGAATGAGTGGAATGATAGGCCAGACGCGTTTACCGTAGCTTGCATTCATCAGTGTTTGAAACCGGAAGCCTTCGTGGCGATTGCGACCGGTGTCTCCCGAACCAATGTCGATCAGTTTCTGTTTGGTAGTCTGCATGAAGTCAGTGATTTTTTCAATATCAAGTTTGACATCTTCGATTTGCCGCTTCTTGGCAGCAATTGCCAATGCTTCTTCATGATGATTGTTGAGTTCAGGACTGATTCGACTAATGGTTTTTTGCAAGTCCGAAATCTGTTGGGCCAAAGACTGCATATACCGCCGGAGAATTTCTTGTGGCTCGGCTTTCTTGACTTCGTTGTCGACTTTGCTTCCACCATCAATCAGGTTTTGGTAATCAGCAATCGCTTTTTTCAAAGACCTGACTCGCCAGTGTCCGTCCCCAAGTTGTCGGCTGACTTGATCGAGATCCGTCTGGAGCTTTCGCTGCTCCATGATGGCGTTTTCAATAAGACGCTCATCCTGAACAAACGGTTCTTCTTCTTTGACGATGATTTTTTTTTCGTTTTCGAGGATCCAAATGTATCCTTCGATTTCGGACACAGGACTTCCGACATAACTTTCGGCCCGCCTCTGGTCTTCCATCAAAAAACCAAGTTGGGTTTTTGCATCTTGAATTTCGGCTCCCAACTCGCGGACTTTGACTTGATGAAAATTCAAACGACCATCGGTGATTTCAACGGAGTTCAGCGTGCCTTGTAATTTTTGTTTCTTTTTCTGCAGATTTTGATACTCGCTATTGAAGCTTTCGTGCAAAGCGCTGATTAGTGTTTCTACATTTTCACTTTCGTCTTTGTACTGTTCTTCAAGGTCTTTTTCGTAGGTTGCGATCAGGTTGTTAAGAAGGGTCTGGGCATCATCCGGTTTGGAACTGTAAAATTGGAGATCGTAGAGCATGATCTCTTCTTTGTTCTGGGTCACTTCGAGGTTATCGACCACGTCGGTCACGATCTCTTCTTCGGGAAGGTCAGCAAAGGAGCCCAGTCCTGTCAGCCCGTTGTTATTAAGACATTTTCGAACGATGTTGGGTTGCCCGATAAGCTGGTCGTGGCGGATCGCGAGATCTTTGGCCCCCGGCAGCATTGCTTTTTGGTGAACCGTCTGAAAAATCACCATCGGATCTTTGGGTTCAATTCTTACTTTGGCTTCGCTTTTATAGACGTCCTTGCATTGAGCCCCGTACAGTCCGCCCAAAGCCATCCCGGTTACCAATCCAAGAAACACTAACCATTTCCGGCGGCTTAATACTCCCCAAAAGTCAAAACCTCGTTCTTCGGATTCCATTCCTGGAGGCGCAACAACGAATTGGTTCGGACCTGGTTGGAGTGGATAGTTTTCCACAGATAATCCTCCGAAGTGATTGATAGATGAGGGTCGACCGATTTGGGGGTGTTTGGGAGGACCCGAATTTGTGGGATCGTGTGCTCAATTCCAGTGACTACACAAACTTCAATATAATTATTTCTTCGACAAACTCAAGTTAATCCTCGCCAACAATTCATCGCAAAAGCAGTCGAAAACCCGATTTTCGGTAAGCCCGACTGCAGCAAAATGTCGGGAAAGTATTCGCTGATTTATCCATGCGGATCGACTCTCGTAAATTTTACAACCCAGTCGGTCGCCGGCTACCGTTTGTTTATCTGATCATTAGATTTTTACCAACCGATAAAGTTCCCAATTCTATACTTCCTGCATTTCAACCCTCGAAAGTCGTACGCCAGATTGTTAAATTCTCGGTATGTCAAAGACACCGATGATGCAGCAATATGACGAAGCCAAGCTGGCTTGCGGGGATGCCCTTCTTTTTTTCAGGATGGGTGACTTTTATGAACTTTTTTACGATGACGCCAAGGTCGCTGCGAAGGCTTTGGGGCTAACGCTCACCAGTCGCGATAAATCGAACACGGTCCCGATGGCCGGATTTCCTCATCACCAACTGGATTCCTACCTTGGAAAGTTAATCAAACTCGGTCACCGGGTCGCAGTATGCGATCAGGTAGAAGATCCCAAAACAGCAAAGGGTTTGGTGAAGCGTGAAGTTCAGCAGATCGTTTCACCGGGAACTGTGACGGATTTGGCTTTGCTGGATCCTGCGACCAGTAATTACCTAGCCGCTGTTTTGCCGGGCAGTTTGCTGCGGAAAAAAGTTGACCGGGAACAGGCTGCCGGATTAGTCGGAATCGCGTGGTGCGATATCTCAACCGGCCGATTTTACACTACCACCGTTAACGAAGAACAGTTGCCTGATTTGATCGCCAGGCTCGACCCCAGCGAGTTGCTGGTTTCTGACAAAAACGAAGAAATGGAATCGCATCTGGACCGTGATACGTTGATGAAAACTCTCCGGCCTCATTGGGCTTTCGGAATAGAAACGGGTCGAGAACTTCTGCTTAAACAATTCGAAGTAGCCTCGTTGGACGGGTTCGGTTTGGACGCCTTTCACGAGGTCGCACTTGGTGCTGCTGGAGCAATTTTAGATTACCTTGCTGAAACTCAAAAATCGTCGTTGGAGCATTTTGATCGCATAGTTCCCTATCGCCCCACACAATTTGTCGAAGTGGATTCGGCAACCTGGCGAAGTCTTGAAATTAGCAGGACCATTCGGTCGGGCCAGCGAGAAGGTTCCTTGTTTGGAGTCATGGATCGCTGCCAAACTCCTATGGGCAGTCGTCTGTTGGGAGAATGGCTGGCCAATCCGCTGATCGACAAAGCGGCCATTGAGAAACGCCAGGATGCGATCGGTGAGCTTGTCAAACATCAAGTGATACGTGAAAAACTGCGAGAGTATTTGAAGGATGTGTTTGACCTACAAAGATTACTCGCAAGAGTCGCAACCGGGAGGGCTACTCCGCGTGATCTGAATCATATTGTGTCGACCCTGCAGGCCATTCCACAACTGAAGCAAAATCTGTCGAAAGCTGAGAGTCCGTGGCTGGCCGAGTTGAGAGACGAACTGGACTTTTGTGAAGATTTAAAGGAGGAGTTATCGGTTGCGATCAGCGATCCTGCTCCTGCTCAAACCAAAGATGGCGGTTTTATCCGCGAAGGTTATGACAAGAAACTGGATGAATTGAGAGCGTTGGCAGCAGGTGGCAAACAGTGGATTGCCGAATACCAGCAACAGGTATGCGACACCACAGGGATACCAACACTTAAAGTCGGTTTCAACAAAGTGTTTGGGTATTATTTGGAAGTCACCAACGTTCACAAAGACAAGATCCCAGATGACTTTATCCGGAAACAGACGCTCAAAAATGCGGAACGCTACATTACGCCCGAATTGAAAGAGTACGAAGAAAAAGTCCTTTCAGCTGATTCGCAGGCCAGTGAACTTGAGTTCCAATTGTTTGACGCGGTCCGGCAACTAGTGCGTGCCCACACGGTTCGCCTAAAAGGCAATGCCGAGATCATCGCCAAGTTGGATACTTTGGCCGGACTAGCGTTGCTGGCCGTAGAACAGCGGTATTGTCGTCCTGAGCTGACGACTGAAAAACTGACTCACATTGTTGAAGGGCGGCATCCCGTTTTAGATATTGTGGAACCGTTGGGTGCATTTATTCCTAATGATACTCAAGTCGATCAAGACGGTTTTTTGCATTTGATCACCGGCCCCAATATGGCCGGTAAAAGTACCTACATTCGGCAAGTCGCGTTGATTAGCTTGCTCGCACAAATCGGTAGTTTTGTCCCTGCCAAAAAAGCAACGCTTGGCATTGTCGACAGAATATTCGCTCGTGTGGGTGCCAGTGATGAACTTTCCCGTGGGCAATCGACGTTTATGGTTGAGATGACCGAAACTGCCCGAATTTTGAATACCGCTTCCCCCAAGAGTTTGGTGATTCTGGATGAAATTGGTCGGGGAACCAGTACTTACGACGGGGTTTCACTAGCTTGGGCCATTGTCGAATTTTTGCATGACCACATCGGATGCAGGACTCTTTTTGCAACCCACTACCACGAACTTACCGAATTGGAAAAAGACTTTCGTGGAGTCACCAACTTTAATGTTGCGGTAAAAGAGTGGGATGAAAAGATTGTATTTCTTCATAAGATTGTTCGTGGAAGTGCAGATAAAAGTTATGGAATTCACGTATCCAGATTGGCCGGGGTTCCCGACTGGGTGAATCGTCGAGCCGAACAAATTTTGGAACGACTCGAGTCATCTGGCGAACAGGAAGCCAATCGAGAAGCGATTTCTAATGCCTCGTCGGCTCGCAACCCTAACCAGCACGGCAAAATTCAGATGACGCTATTTGGGCCGGCCCATCATCCGTTGGTCGATAAGATAAAAGCGTTGGATGCCAACGAAGTGACTCCGATCGGAGCCTTACAAATGCTTCATCAATGGAAGTCTGAATTGGCCGAAGAAGTCGACGTTTCGGAAACCTGATCGATGAATCCAATCCAATGATTTGACACACGACCGGGAAAGATAAAAATTTCTATCCTGAATTGTAATGATTGTAGCTGTTGGGCCGATCGTCTATCGCATGCTGATGCTTTGGAGGCATCAAGTCGTTAATTACGAGGTTTAAAAAAAGAGTTGACCATAAGCCGGGTTTTGTAACCGATTGCTCGGCACGATCATTTATCTAGGCGGACCATTGCTGGAACGCTCAAGCAGCCTACCCGAAAGTCATCACGCGGCGGACTACCACTGCTTTCTGTTTGGCCTTGCTCCGGATGGGGTTTACCAAGCTCGTGGGTCACCCCAAAAGCTGGTGAGCTCTTACCTCACCTTTTCACCCTTACCTGACTCAAAGAGTCGGGCGGTTTCCTTTTCTGTGGCACTTTCCCTAATCTCGCGACCGGTCGGCGTTACCGACCATCCTGTCCTGTAGAGCCCGGACTTTCCTCTCGTGAAATCACCAGCGATCGTCTGGTCAACTCGGTTAACATCGTAATGAGATTTTGATTGGCGTAAAGTTCGCTTAAAATTTTAAGGAGCGGCCCTTTGAGGCAGAGCCATAATCATTTGGCCGCGGCTTTTAGAAATAACTCAGGCCTGTTAGAAAACCGGACCGCCAGGCACCGCTAAAAGCAGGTCGGGCTAAAAACTTTTTCGTTTGACCAACGGCCCGAAAGTTTCAGCAAGTTTGTCCAATGGATTGGCAGTCATTGCTGAAATCATGATTGTGTCATTCGGATGAATCGCGTAATCCTGTTCTGGCGAAACCTTTTTCCGACGAACATTGAATTTGACTGGCAGTTTTAAAGTTCGGCCATTCTCTTCGACCTGCCGAATAATCTGAATGTCAAGGTTCCGATATTTGCGAAGCACGCCCGAACGATGTAGTACCGTTTGGATCGTAATAGGGCCATCAATATCGCCCTCAAAAGCCTCTGTCGTTCCCATCATGCCGGTAATGTGAGCGTTGTACTGGCCGGTGATTTCGGCAGGATCGGCGGTTGGAATGGCTTGGTTCGCCACGCCGCCAACTGGGAGCATCGAACAACCGCTCAAACCTGCCATCAAAGCGGCGATGGAAAGGCATTTCAGGATGCCATACTGGGGGGACTGCTTGGAGCTCATTTTTGACCCGAAAGTTTTGGATAATCGTTCAACTTTTCCTAAGCCCCCCGGCTATTACAATCGACATCGGCAAACTAATTTCTTAACTTGAGAATAAAATCTTAAGTCCCAAAAAAAACTTCAGACTTGCTAGCGGACAGTTCCCTCCACACTCCCCTTTTACCTGATATGTCGTTTTGGAATGGAAAAGTAGTGGTCGTCACCGGCGGCTCGAAGGGATTAGGATTGTCGATTGGCGAAGCGTTTGCTGCCCAATCTGCGACCGTCATTTTGCTGGCTCGAACCGAAGTCGATTTGGAAAACGCAATTCAGAATTCGAAATTCGGCTCCAATCTTCATGCCCAAGTTTGCGATGTTCTGTCCGATCAATCGGTTCAACAAGCAGTCGACAGAATCGTCGCCGATTGGAATCAGATCGATATTTGGGTTAACAACGTCGGGATTTCGACTCGAGTCCGATTGAGTGACTGTTCGGTCGATCAGTATCGAACGTTTCTGGAAGTCAATTGTTTAGCTGCTATCCGATGCACGCAGGCTTGTCTGGATCATCTGGTCAAGTCTTCCGGTCAGGTTGTCAATATTGGATCTTTGGCGGCTAAAACCGGCTGGCCCAATGTTGCCCCGTATGTTGTCAGCAAACACGCATTAGCAGGTTACAGTCATCAATTTCGCCTCGAAGGGCCTGCGAACGTGAACTGCCTGTTTGTCGGGCCGGGGCCGATCCGACGGACTGATTCTGGTACCCGGTATGCGGAACAAGTCGCCGATTCTGGCTTGAGCGATAAGGCCACTCAACCCGGAGCCGGCGTGAAGTTGAAAGGGATTCCTCCTGAAAAATTGGCCAATTTGATTGTCAGCTGCTGCCGCAAGCGACGAGGAGTGTTGATCGTCCCGTTTTCAGCCAAAATGTTGTTTGCCGTGGCCCAATTATCGTCTCGTTTGGGTGATTTTTTACTGGGTTTGGCAGCAAAAAAATAATCGGCAACGAAGATGGAACCTCGTTTTCGATCCTCGATTGATGTTACGTCGGATTGAAATTTCAACTAGCCTTCATGTCGCTACGACGTGATGTACGAGTCGACCCATCAACGCTGGTGACAATCGCAAGAAGACTTCAATGGATAAATGTCAAAAAAACGTAGGTGCGGTTTTTGCGATATGGCTTGGAGTCGTTTGTTCTGCGTTGGGATGCCAATGCGAACATCCTTGGACTGGGGAGGCTTATCAAACCCCGACGTCGGCACCATCTCCCAGTTCAAAATTCAAGACTGTGCCAAGAATACACCCCAGTGAACGAGTTTCGACGTTGCCAACAAGCGATGAGGAGTTGATGGAATCGCTAAAGGGTTTGGGATCCGATTGGTAACTCAAAATATTGAACTGGGATGGTCAGGCCCTTGAATTAACCGTTTGGTTTACTACCAGGGATTGTCAGGCGAATCCTGACCCATCTGAGAGTGAGGGATGTTTGCGTTGGGGCGTGACGATTTAACAAATTGTTTTACTGAATCTGCTGCGAGCGCAAACGAGGCAACTCTAAGAGAACGGGAAATGTTGAATCCCAAGAGTTCTCCTTCCAAGCTCACCAAAGGGCCCCCACAATGAGTTGGATTCAGACCGGTGTCATGGATAATGACTGATCCGAATTCAAATCGAATTTCGCTGAACGGTCCGCCTCCCCAGCGGTCTTCTTCAATTTTGGGAGCCAGACTTCGGATGATCGCTGTAAGTTTTTGCCATTTCTGTTTGCGTACTACGACGATTTCAAGAGTTTGTCCAAGCCGAAGTGCTTTCAAGACTTGATCCAATTCTGCCTGGTTATCAACTAACTTTCCGTTGAGTGAAAAAAGCAAGTCTCCGACACGTAATCCGCATTTTTCACAAGCCGATCCCGGAGAAACCCCGGAAACTTGAAAACAACGGATATCGGTCAAATTCCCAGCTCGATTTGGAACTTGATGGGTTCGAAAAGGGTGAAGTTCCAACCCATAGTCAGCCGCATTGTTACATTTCGGTTGCGGCTTGGAAATCTCCTGAGGGGTGACACTGACCATGCCGAATTTGGCCATAGCTGCGGCGGATGTCGGCGAAACTACGATCCTTCCGGCATGAATGGGCAACGGCCTGCGTGGGAAAATGACCGGTCGTAAATTGGCCAACTGAAGAAAACGATTGGGGATTTGAAGAAGGGCAAGATCCAATTTGGAATCGCTTGCCACGAGGGTAGCATTACAAACATGGTGATTGAATCGGCACTGACATTGAAGTGAAACCTCACTCAACTTGCCAACGACCAGGCCATCCCAAGATACGATCGTGCCCAATGATTCACGATCGCCTTGTGACGTGAGCTTTACAATGGATGGCTGAAAATGATTGACTAATGGCATCATCGATTTTTTAAGCTCACTTAGTGGCTGGTCCGTTTTCGAAAATCTATTCGGTGGTGAACCATTAACCGACGGTCCGTTTGGCGGCACGTCACCGAATGTAGGCTTTCCGAGACGCGGTTCATTTTTGGGATCGTTTTCCGAGTCTGGCTTGGTCTGACCGTCTAGCCTGACTTCGAAGGCCATGAACTGTCCATTTCGGTTGACGTCTAACCGAATCAACTCACCTGCCACACTGCTTCTAAGGAGCTGGGAAATCTGAGCAAAACTTGAAATACTTTTTTGGTCCCATTTTGCA
>JBCCSJ010000130.1:0-14620 GCA_039200505.1 Planctomycetota bacterium
GTCATGTCATTAGGGCCATGCAGCATGAGGTCCCGCTCGGCAAGCGGGACGTACAGCAGGTAGGCACCTTTTGCCGAAAGTTGCTGTTCGGAATATTTTCCAAACCCACTACCTGTGTTGGGTCGAAATAAAGGGTCCCGCTCGGCAAGCGGGACGTACCCAAAGCCCAAAGGGCTTTAACAATTCAGCCCAGGGCAACGCCCTGGGTACCCGTGATATCCAAACACCCAGCCCTGAAAGGGCGAAATAACCCAAGAAAACTTTCTCTGCGTTACCAGTTCCCGCTCGGCAAGCGGGACCTACTCATTCCCGCTCGACAAGCACCACCTACTCAATCAAAACCTGCGAATACCAAATCAATTTCTTTCCAAAAAAATGTCATTTTTTTTTAAAAAGTTAGCAAAGATTAGTCAATTTTCGCGATCACCCTTTCGGGAGCGGCAACTTGGCCAATTTTATGTGCCAAATACATTTCAATTTCTTGTTCAAGAGACAATCATGGCCAGAACGATCAACTTCAAAGGGTATTCAGATCTCGTCCAAATTCCTGACCCTGAAATTGCTCAAGTTGCCCAAGATATTGCCATCTTGCGGGGCGAAGCAATCACCGAAGCCTTGATTCTCGCTTCTGTTGTACGGCATCTGCCCGGTGGAACTGCCAGTTCGACGGATTTGATTCGGTGTCAAGCTGCTGCTGTTCAAAGTATGTCTGCCTCCGGTGGCTATCAAGCTGCTCACTTGTTACCCGGCCAGATCACTGTCAACGGAAGTTACTTGTGGAAACTCGCCGATCCCAACAAAGTCCCGATCACACTCCGTTCTCCGGTGATCGCTTTGCAGTCGCAAATCGAAATGGCTTTTGCCGACACTCGTAAACTTCCGGCTTGCTTCAACCGAGCAGACAGTGAAGCGGAAGGTAGGAGCGACGTTCCCGATCGACTCAAAGACGAATTCGGCAAAGCGTTAGGAACTCTCTGGCAACGAGCTGGCAACTTTCAGAACAACGATTTGATCGTCGACATGAAAGCACTCAAAGCGGGAATGGAATCTTGGTTCCAATCGTGTAATCGAATTTATTCAGATGCATCCAACCGGAAGAAAACCAAAGCGATGCAGGCTTCGGGAGCCAAAAAAGCTGAACGAGAAAAAGAAGCACTCGTGCTAAAGACGTACGCCGATAGTTTTCTGGTCGTCAACGTAATGCGATTCCTTAACAGTGGTATCAGTGCTACCCTGATCAGTCGATATCGACGGGTTGATTAAAATCGACCGCAGCCACTCGATGTACCGCTCGTGGTCACAAAAACTGCCGTGGAAAGAAACGACTCGTGCCGCAGATCGACTTGAATGATATCGTTCTGGAATACAGCCGTGCAGGATCTGGAGAATGCCTTCTTTTCATACAGGGCGTAGGATGCAAAGGCTGCGCATGGCAACCACAAACGGGTGTTTTGCAAAGTGAGTTTGACTGCATCAGTTTCGATAATCGGGGTATCGGCAACAGCGTGGGGAAAACAGCTGGCCTTTCGATTGAACAAATGGCGGATGATGCTGTCGCGATTCTTGATGCGTTCCAAATCAATCAGGCTCACATTATCGGGCACTCCATGGGTGGTGTAATCGCCCATGAACTGGCGTTGCGTTATCCAGATCGAGTCAACTCGCTGTCACTGATGTGTACATTGCATCGGGGGAAGGATGCGACAACGCTAACTTTTGGACTACTTAAAAATGCACTTTTAACAAGCATTGGCACGATCTCGATGAGACGGAAGGCTTTTGCGAGAATGGTCTCATCGCCCCAATACATTGCAGAAAACGGCATTGATTTTGTCGTGAAAGAACTGAGTGAAACGTTTCAACGAGACCTTGCGAAGCTGCCTTCCGTGGTCAAAAACCAATTGCGAGCATTGTCTCGCCACGATTCGAGCCATCGCTTACACCAATTGTCAGAAATCCCAAGCATGGTGATCGCAGGATCGTTTGACCCAATCGGACGCCCCTTGTTGGCAAAACGGCTGGCTGCGGCAATCCGTACCAAGAATCTTCACATTTTCGACGATGCTTCTCATGCAGCGCCAATTCAGTATCCCGATCGAATCAATCGCCTACTACGAAACCACATCTTAGCGGCCAGCGACTGATATGGATGACGATTGCTAACGTTCTAGCGTCTTGGAAAAACTTTGAAGATTTGACCTACCTTCAACTCAGGGTCATGCACCTGATCCTTTGTCGTTCTTTTCCGACTGGCTAAGTCGATCCGATTCCAATTGAGTCAAACGTTTTTTGTACTGTTTTTCTAAAATAAACCACATCAACACACCAAACAGTATGCCACCAATCGGGAAAAAAATGAGCCCCAAGGTGAACCGCAACGATGTCCCTTCCCAACCGCTCATCATAGACGTTAGCAGGCTCCAAAGAATACCTGTGCCCAAACCCCACGCCAAAACGCCGTAGACCACTACAAAATAGATCATCCCACGCTTCCGCGTCTCGGTCCACTTTTTGAATTGCTTCTCTTTCATAACAACTTGTCGAGTTTATCTACAGCATCTTGAAACGGTGGTTGATTCTTGGTTCCGATGATCATCAAGATCTAAAAACCCGGATCGAGGTTGTTGTACTTACCTATTCTTACCAGTTCGCTGATCAGGGAACTTGGTTCCTGATAACGATTAGACGGATCCTTCTCGATCATCTTCATAACTTGATCTTGGAACAGTTCATTCACGGCCAACTGATACTCTTTAGGTTTCTTCGGAACTTCTTCTCGAACATTTTTAAGTGTTTCGATCATATTGGATCCGCTAATTGGTGGCCTTCCGGTTAACAACGCGTAACACGTAGCACCTAATCCGTAGATATCGGAACGCGTATCGATCTCGGCGTCACCTTGTGTCCTTTCGGGAGCTAAATATGCGATCTCTCCAAGAATTTGGCCCGGCTGAGTCACCTGTTGAGCCAGCGTACCTTCGAGTGCTTTGGCCAGCATAAAATCTCCTAACAGGCAAACCTCGTCGCTTTGACGCTGCAAAATGTTTGTGGGAGTGACGTTTCGATGAACAATTTTATTTTCATAGCCCGCCAACAGTGCTCGGCCAACATCGACCGCAACTCTCCAGACTTTTTTCCAATCCAGCATGCCGTCGATCCCGATCTTGTCGATCACTTGAGACAGACTCTCTCCTTCGACGTATTGCATCGCCGCCCAACAGTAGGGGCCATTTTTGCCAGCATTGTACAGGCGTACGATTCGATCGCTTTTCACGGGCAACATCGTCTTCATGGCACGCACAAAGCGTTGGCGTTGTTCGTCGGAATTGGTGAACTGTGGCGATAACACTTTGACGGCCGCAGTCCGATCCTTCGCAGGATCGTAGCCTTTAAAAACCATCCCCGAATTCGCTTTGCCAATCACCGACTGAATCTGGTAGGGGCCCAGTTCCGTCCCCACCAATTCAGGCAACGGTTTCGCATCGAGGACCGGTGCCAATTCTCCCGGAGCGATAGTCGCGGTCGTCGACTCCGCCATTTCAATCCGAATCCGTGTGTCGCCAGCCTGAATCACTCCACCTACCTGAATCTGGGATCGCGAGATTTTTTGGCCATCGAAAAACAATCCACTGGAACTTCCTTTGTCTTCGACAAACACGTTACCGTCGTGATTACCAATTTCAAAATGAACTCGGGATACCGAAGGATCTGCCAGTCGAGCCTGACTTTTTTCCCCGCGACCGACGACCAGCGATGCCTCAGGTTCCAAGTCAAACGAACGTCCCGCATCGGGACCCGCGATTACCGTTAATCGTAGTCTCATAAAATCTAATCTTTGGGATGAAAATTGAGCTGAATCGGTCGAAGTCAAAACTGGCCGGATTCTGGAGAGGTAAAGTATAGCGACAAGCGAGCACGATCACGAATGGATCGGCCTGCTTGGCAGTAATCGACCAAAGGCCTCCTGCTAAGTACAATTGTCGTCGGTGCTGTTGAATTGCCGACACGGCAAATTAGTTTTATTAAACCCAAAAAATACGGGCTTATTCAGGGTCTGGTGCGTGTCCACTGATTTGGAAATTTACTGCCCTGATTGTGATAGTCGTTTTGGCTATTCCGGGCGTATTCCTCGATTCTGTCAATATTGCGGTCGTAGTCTGATCGACCAGCATCCTACCGCCGAAAACCTGTTAACCGGTGCCGTCAATGATTCCGGCCTTCAAACTACCGAACATGACGATCAGTTGACCATTGCTCCTACCACACCCGTGGCAGGTCCCGAGCCAACAAGAGAAGTTGGAAATGCCGAAATGGTGGGTCCCTATCGACTTGTTAGGTGGCTCGGTTCTGGCGGGATGGGCACCGTTTGGGAAGCGATCGAAACCACTTCTGGTCGCAGAGTTGCACTAAAACGGCTTTCTAAAACGATGGCGGTTGATGAAAAATACGTCAAACGTTTTGTGCGAGAGGCCCAATTATGTGCCAAAGTTTCTCACCCTAAAGTTACCTTTATTTATGGATCCGGTCAGCAGCAGGGTCAACCTTACATCGCAATGGAATTGATGCCGGGTGAAACACTGGCTGATGTTTTGAAACATTCGGGTCCACTGGAGATCGGTTACGCGACTGAATGTGTGATCGATGTTGCCGAAGGACTCACAGCGGCTCACGAAATTGGTTTGATCCACCGCGACGTCAAACCATCTAACTGTTTTGTCGATGCGGATCGATCGGTCAAGATTGGGGACTTTGGATTATCAAAATCCATTCTGGGCAAAGACCCCAATCTGACTCGTGCGGATACGTTTATGGGCACCCCTACGTACGCTGCACCGGAACAAATTCGATGTGAGGACGTTGACCAGCGAACGGATGTTTACGCTGTTGGGGCAACGCTTTATAGCCTATTGGCTGGACGACCTCCGTTTATGGGCGATGCGTTGACGGTGACGGCTCAAATTGTCACCGACGAACCACCACCGATTTCCAAGTTTCGCGACGAGGTTCCCAAGCCCCTTGAAAAAATCATTGCCAAATGCCTGGCAAAAGATCCTGGCAAACGTTTCGAATCACTGCCAGATTTAAAACTTGCCCTGCTGCCGTTCACCAATCGCAGCGACGCCGCCGTTGCCAATATTGGGCGACGCTTGGCCGCATTCATGATCGACCAGACCATCATCCAAACCATCCACTTTGCTTTGTTGGTGGTTTTTTTGCTGGTTTGGATTTCGTCGATGCAATTCCCGGCAAATGCCGATTCAGAACAGATTCAAAAACTGATCCAGGAGCGGACCCAACCACTTGCACCTTATTTTGCCGCGTTCTTGTTAGTCCTTTCCGTGATTTACTTTTCGTTTCTGGAAGGATTTTTCGGACGCGGGGTGGGGAAATTAGTGATGGGTTTGAAAACGGTGAATCAAGAAGGACAGATACCCGGTCTGCAACTTGCCTTTCTCCGAACGATCATAATCCCCTGCTGCTTTGGGATACCATTTTTATTTCAGTTGTATCTGCTGGATCGTTTTGGTGAATTAAATTCTTACACGATGCTGATCGATTTTGTGGCCACCACGACGGTTAGGTCCATGATCGCGTTTGGATTGCTTTCAACCATGCGAATCTCAAGAGGCATGATTGGCGTCCATGGAATACTTAGCCAGACACGGGTGATTCGTACATTGAATCGGAAGATGAAAATCCCCGTCCTTCAACCTCGTAAACAAAAATTTGATCCCGTCTGGTTTGGACCCTACGAATCGGAACAGCTGATGGGAGAATCGCAATTTGGGCAAGTTTATTTTGGTTATGACGGGCCGTTGAAACGGGCAGTTTGGATTGTCGTCCGCCCCAAAGGAAAAGAACCACCCTTGAGTCGAAAAATGTTGGCTCGCGTTTCACGACAACGTTGGTTAGAAGGCGGATTTACGAAAGATGAAAAACGTTGGGATGCTTTTGAAGCAATCGAAGGTATTCCGATTCAAACCTTTGTGGGAATGGACTGTAAATCGGATTGGTCCACCTATCGCCGGCTCTTGGTGGAAATCGTCAACGAATTACGAGTCGCGTTAAAAGACAATACGGTTCCAGTTCAATTAGGTCTTCCGTTGATTTGGCTTGACAGAGATGGTCACGCCAAACTGCTCGATAAACAGTTAGTTCACTTGGTTGAGTCCGAAGATACCAACTTCGCTATCGATCAAGCTTGCGGCTATGAATCCTCAATTCCCAGAGAAGAAGCCGCCGTCAAACTGGTTCAGGAGTTGGCGGAATTAATGAGGCGAAGGCTTGTGCTTCCGATCTCAGTTCAAAATTTCATGGATCAATTGAGCGTTAAACCGAGGAAAGTCGAGACGCTGGATTGGGCTCAAAAGAGACTGGAGAGGCTTTCTCAAAACCTACCCGCATTAACATGGGATACTCGGATCGGTGTTCTGGGAGTTACGCTTGGTTTGGAGGCTGTCGTTTATTTAACCACCGCGGCCATGTTTTTTCTGTTCTGTTACCACGTCGTTCCGATCGCTCATGAATACCGCTTTTACGCCGGTGGTTTGTTGGCCATGATCCTTCCCACTGTGATGGGATTCGCATTCAAGGGTGGTCCTGTATTTCAGTTCATGGGAATTCAAATCACGAATCTGTCTGGCCAGATTGCAAGCCGACTCGTATGTGGGATTCGAGCAGCTTTGTCATGGATTCCGGCCATCACGATCATGGGCGTTTCTCTGTTATGGCTGATTTTCTCGGAAACTCGACTAGCCCACAGTCGAAACATTCAGCCTGTGGCTGGCAGTATTGGCGAGGAATTGTTGGACAACTCTCACCTTCTCGATTCTTCCTTCTACTTATTCTTAGCAGCGATGCTTGCACTTTTGGTGGGAATTTTCGTCGCTATTCTGAGTCCAAAGCGCGGATTTATTGACTTTTTACTCGGTTGCCGCCTCCTGCCAAAATAGCGGAAATTTGCAAACCCTACCGATTGAGAGACATGGGTCGAGTTGTTATTTTGTGGTGAATTCGGGGAAAAATCCCCAATCCAAAAACCTTTAGACCCAAGTTACTGGAACTAAAAAATGAAGATGATTTGCTTTTTGCTTTCAAGCGTATTGATGGTTTCTGCTTCTTTTGCTCAGGAAGCGGCAACTCAGGCACCTGTTGAGCAAACCGTTGTTAGCGCTCCAATCATTCAAGAAGGTGCAGTTGTTGAAGCTCCCGCTGCTGCCGTTGAAGCTACACCTGCAGTTGTCACTCCAATGACAACTGAAATCACACCTGCTCCCATGACTTCGAGCTGCTGTGGTGGAACTCCTGTTGTTCAATCAGCTCCTGTTGTTGTGGATTCGGTTCCAATGCCAACAGTCGGGTGTAACACTTGTGGCACTCCTGTTGCCAGTCCATGTGACCCATGTGCTCGAAGCCGTCGTATCGTCGTTCGTCGAGCGACCCCTCGATTCCGAACTCGCCGTTCGAACTGCTGCTATTAATTGAGACGCCCGAAAAGTCGGGACGGTCTGAAACATTAAAGGCGTTGCTGGTCATGTGACTGGCAACGCTTTTTTCTGTTTCAAAAACGTGAAAGAAATCAGCTTGACCCGGTCCCAAGACGCTGTGATTGAACCAACAAATATTGGCAGCTCTGTTGTCAAAGCGGATCAAAAATCTCAAATTAGTAATGCTATTGCCGAATCAAAAATTGGAGTAAAGCCAGATGAAAATGTTGCCTGGATCAATCGTGCTTTCTTTTTTTATGCTCTTCGTTGGTGGCTGTTCGGAGCCAGGATCCAACGCGCATTCCAGTTCCGCTGATCCTGCTGCTAACGATTCGACTCACACTGTTTTCCTAAGCGTGGTCAGCGACGTCAATCAAGACCCCCAGTCGGTTGACATGGCATTGAAATTTGCAGGATTCTCGCTGGAAGAAAATCGAAACGTCATCCTTTTCTTTAACGTCAAAGGAGTTCATATTCCAACCCAAACCATGTCCGATGATACCGCCTTTAAAGATAATGAACCGATCAAGAAACAACTCGCAAGCTTGATCAGCAAGGGTGCGAAGGTCCACGTTTGTCCTATATGCATGAAAGCGTTAGGAGTCGATGCAAGTGATTTGATAGAAGGAGCCGAAGTCACCACTCGGCCAGGATTGTTTTCCTACATCGGATCTGACACGACCGTATTTACGTATTAAATGTACCGCGACCGGATAAATTCGATGCTAACTGATCGTTCGTCACTGGCCACCTGCTGGAAAAGTCTCGTTCAGAAACGGAACGATTGAATCCCAAATCTTTGCGGCTTCTTCAAAATCGACTTCCATTACCTTCAAATCGTCAGGTTCCACTCTCGATTGAACCGGGCAATTTCGATTCAACGGAATCTGGGCGCTGGATCCTTCGGCCAATCGCTGTTCGATATCGGCCTTCAATAGACGATCCACCAGTTTTCGAGCCGCTTCGGGGTGAGGGCCTTTTTTAATCACCGCTAGTGTATTGGGAATTAATAGCGTTCCTTCCTGTTTGTCACCTTGGTCGGGAAATACGATGGTGACAGGGTTGGCTTTTTCAATCTCAATCATCGCGTCATCGGTATCGGTGACGCCAAACGCGAATTCTCCGCTGGAAACCTTAAGAGCAACCTGCTTGTTACCGCCGACGATGGTGGCGTTGGAAGCAATCGACTTCAACAACGATTCTGCTTTCTTTCTGCCAAGTTTGGCAAACAGAACTGCCGCGTGGGTCGCAGTCGTCCCAAACAAAGGTCGAGCCATTGCACACTGACCCTTCCATTTTTCATCGGCAAGGTCGAGAAAGCTGTCTGGGTAATCGGCCGGGTCAGAAATTCGGTCTGTGTTCACGATCATCACTCGCGCGCGAGCCGCAAAACCATACCAGTCACCCTCAGAGGAATAAAAACTTGGCGGATAATTTTCGGACTCAATCGCTTTATAGACATCGAGGAGACCAAGGTTTTTAAGTCGTAAAGTGTGTAAAATTTCGTTATTCCAAAAAACGTCGGCCTGCGGCTTGGTGGCGTTTTCGATAATGCTGGTGGCCAATCCGATCGTTTTATTAGACTCCATATCAAATTTGGGTCGGATCGTCAGATCCAATTCCTGTCCGATATCATTCAAAATCGGATCCGAGAACTCGCGATCGAGGGCAGTAAAAACCACGACTTCATTATCCGAAGGTTGGATGCAACCGATATTCGAAAAGATGCAGGCAATGCAAAGCCCGGCAATCAGAACAGCAAATGCAGAAGTCTTCATTGGATTTTCCAATTTCGTATGTCAAAATCTGAAGCAAAAAGTTCGCCGCCATCGCTTGGATGCCAAGTCATTTTATGCCCTCTTTATTTTCAACCAACCAACGTTTGATTAGAAGGATGATTTACTTTCTGATCATGCCAATTTTGAGTTTAGCCATCGACCATAATTCGGCTGCAGGCCAAGACCGGCGGTGGGTTCGCAACATGAACCGAATTCGGGCTGACATTCCAGCTCCGTTTCCAATCGACATCGACAAAGTCGAACAGGCCGGTCTGAGAATTATTGAATCGAAACATTTGACTTTGTACACCGACATTTTACCCAACGGGAAAATCGATGCCTTGCCTGAACTTTTTGATCGCTGTGTTCCCCAGTGGTGCCAACATTTTGATGTCGATCCAGATCAGGCAAGACTGTGGAAGATGAGAGGATTTTTAATCTCTGACCGATCGGCTTTTGGAAAGTTTAGACAGGCGGGTTTGGTCCCAGCTGACTTGCCAGATTTCCTAGCTGGTTACCAAACCGGCCATGACTTCTGGTGGTTCCTTCAACCGGGACAATATTACACACGTCACCTGATGATCCACGAAGGCACGCACGCATTCATGCAATGGTTTTTAGGTGGATACGGTGCGCCCTGGTTTTCCGAAGGCCTCGCCGAATTGTTTGGTAGCAATCGACTTTCGGATGGAAAATTAACGATCCGATACCGAATTCAAGATCGAAGTGAGGCCGAGTATTGGGGCCGAGTCAAACGGATTCGAGACGAACGCGGAACCGCCAATGAAATGTCTCTTGAGGATGTCCTGGATATTCAGGCCAATGCCTTCCGACAAGTTCGAAACTACGGCTGGAGTTGGGCGGCGTGTGACTTTTTTTCCCAACACGAACTGACTCGTAAAGCTTTCCGGGAATTGAAAAATCGAGTGGGCAAAGTTTCCAACACTGCTTTTAATCAGTCTTTCAAATCAGCGGTAGCACGACACTGGCAAGCTTTAGAACGCGATTGGCAAATCTTTTTGTCTGAAATTGATTACGGATATGAAATTGAAAGAGGACGGCTGATCGACGCCGAAGTCATTCAATCCGATCCAATCCATCAAAAAGTCAAAATTCGAACAGACCAAAGTTGGCAAATGACCGGATTAAAAGTCCGCGCCGGTGAACGATTTTCAGTGAATGCTAAAGGCCAATTTCAAGTCGGTTCAACACAAACCGAACAAGGACAGGTCCCTTGGATTTCTGAAGCCAATGGAGTGACGATCGAATATTACCAAGGAGCACCACTGGGTATATTGAAGCTTGGAATCCTGGACGACACGCAACCTTCCGCTAAACAAAAAATTGCCGGTTTAATCGACAACCAATCGTTCGGTAAAACCAAAACCTGGGTTGCTAAGCAGTCAGGGATGCTATGCTTGAGAATCAATGAGTCACCTGCCCACCTGGAAGATAACTTTGGGACCTTGGAAGTCACCCTCGAAAAACTAAAATAAAGTAGATATCTCTAACTATCATTCAAAAGACAACTTTATGAACTTTCTTCAATCGCAAGACCCCGAGATCTGGCAGGCCATCCAGGATGAATCGACTCGACAACAAGACGGGTTGGAAATGATTGCCAGTGAGAACTACACAAGCCCAGCTGTCATGGAAGCGGTCGGTAGTATCTTGACCAACAAATACGCTGAAGGTTATCCCGGTCGCCGCTATTATGGCGGATGCGAGTTTGTGGATGTGATCGAAAACATTGCCAGGGATCGAGCCAAACAGCTTTTCGGAGCTGAATTCGCCAACGTGCAACCTAATTCGGGCTCTCAGGCTAACCAAGCGGTTTATCTGTCAACACTGGAAACTGGTGATACGGTACTCGGACTTGATCTGGCCCATGGAGGTCACTTGACGCATGGGATGCGATTGAATCTTTCGGGCAAGCTTTACAATTTTTTGCACTACGGCGTCACCAAAGACACGCACCGAATCGATTTCGATCAAATCGCTCGACTTGCTCGGGAACACAAACCAAAAATGATCGTCGCTGGCGCCAGTGCCTACCCCAGGGAAATCCCTCATGGCAAGTTTAAAGAAATCGCTGACGAAGTCGGAGCACTTTTGTTTGTCGACATGGCCCACTACGCGGGTCTGGTGGCCGGGAAAGAACACGATGACCCGGTTCCAGTCGCCGATTTTGTGACCACAACGGTTCACAAAACACTTCGTGGGCCACGAGGTGGTTTGATTCTTTGCAAGAAAAAATATGCCAAGAAACTCAATTCGTCTGTATTCCCGGGCATGCAGGGTGGCCCCCTAATGCACGTGGTTGCCGGGAAAGCCGTTTGTTTTCAGGAAGCTTTGGATTCCCGATTCCGAACGTATGCCCAACAGATTAAAGCAAACGCTCAAGTTTTGGCCGATGTTCTTCAATCAAGCGGTCTTCCACTGGTCAGTGGCGGAACCGATAACCACTTGGTTTTGGTCGATGTCACGGTCAAAGGAATCGGTGGAACCATCGCCGAAGAAACACTCGACGCCTGCGGAATCACCGTCAACAAAAATATGATCCCCTACGACGAAAGAAAACCGATGGATCCCAGCGGTATTCGAATTGGCACTCCCGCATTGACGACTCGGGGATTTGGGGCGGACCAAATGCGACAGGTTGGACAATGGATTGTTGAAGCACTTTCCAACCCGGAAGATAAAGACCTGCAAACGTCGATTCGAGGCCAAGTGAAAGATCTTTGCCAACACTTTCCAGTGCCTGCTGCCGGAGTCATGGTCTGAAAGACGACCCGTCAAAACTAAGTACTCGCGAAGCATTTAATTACCGGCTTGCTTACTGACTTACCCACTCAAGTCGAATTCGCAGTGATGCAGGCCGGGACCTTAATTCGTGGCGAGTTCCAAGCTTCTAATTAAAATGGGCCTGTTCGTCGGACTCGATCGAAGGCTTTTCAGGCATGAACGCTGTTTTGGATTCCAATCCAGTCAATCGCGAGACTTGCCACTCGTTCGATGACCAGACTGTGACAATTAGAACGCAGAATAAAATCAGAACTGTTATCACAAATGGGTGAACATTTTCGATCGAGCGTTTGAACCGCGGACCCGTCGGACCAACCGCCCAGGTTGAAGAGTCTTGCCAGCCCTCCTTAGTGTACCTCCATGTCACATCAATTTCTGGGGATAGCATCACTGCATGCAACTCTGGTAGGTCCGGGTCTTGAACCGTTGCTTCGACGCCTGATTTATCCAAACCGGTGCCTCCTGGTAAAAGAAAGATTAAAAAGACAAAGGCTAGAAATCTCAACGGAACTTCCGATGCGTTATGACCAATGAAGATCTGACCGGCCATCTTTGAGACGACCGGTTACGACGTGGTTTGAAAATTCTAAAAGCAAAGGGAATGCCAGCCTGCCTGAGCCCTGTTTTGAATCAAAAACTCCACATAGCCGTTCCAGAAAACAACACCGGCTGATCGAGTGTTGTCCCAAAGCAACCATCTGCCGGACGTCCATCTTTGTTAGCCCGAGCGAATGTTGAATAGTTAGCCGGAGGGATCTCTTCCGCTCCCTGCCAATTTTGCGGATTATCAGGACACTCTTTCATTAAGAGGCAGATCCACGAGGAAATTTGGAGCAGATCAGCATTTTGCGACTAAACTTAAACTATGAACCGCCACCAAAGATTTGGCTTGATAGTCGAGCCAGCCACGCGATTTCGTTCCATCGGCAAATTGGTGGTTAAATTTTCCTGATCCGACTTTTCCGTACCGACTGATTCCAGGGATACAATTCGGTGTCCAATTTCGAAAACCAGAAACGCCAGCAATTCATCAGTGCTGCCGAAGGCTATCTCGATTTAGCCACTGCGCTGGACGATCGTTGGCCACTGGACGAATCACTGAAACAGGCACTCGCCCGCCGAGCGTCAAAGTCACTTTCGAATATCGACCAACCGTTGGGTCACCGGTCCTATGTCTTATTCCTACAGGGCCAGTGTCGGCTGATTCAGAAAAAGTATCATTCGGCGATTGCATTTCTTCTGCAATCCGCTCAATTCGATCCAGAGTTTATTCATTCTCACCTGGCACTGGCTTGGTGTTACAAACGAGTGGATCAATTAGATTTGGCGATTGATGAGATGAAAACAGCCGTCGAACTGGATCCAGAATCAGCGATCTCGCATTACAATCTATCGTGTTATTGTGCTTTGGACCATCAAGTCAATCTTTCGTTGATTCACCTTTCGTTTGCTCTGGATCTCGATCCTGAATTCCGATCCAAAGTCGATTCCGAACCTGATTTTGATTCAATCCGGGACAACCCTCGATTCATTTCACTGGTAACGGTTACTGTTTAAAATCGTCAACCATTGCATTTTAGATTTTAATATCAACAAAATCGGGTTCATTCCTGTTTTTGCGATGCAAACGCGCCCTTTGGGGCCTGCGGCCAGGGAGTCTGACCAGGCGGCCAAGATTGAGGCTGTTTGGATCGAATCGTATCGATATGAGTCCGAAGCCAGTCAGGAATTTCTTGATTTTCCTGCAATCCATAAACGTAGGGCAGGGGAGGGTCCATCAAAATTGGCTTATCCCCCAAAGCAGGCCTCTGCTTGCCAACCTCTTTAAGTCGATCCGACAGCTGCCGCACGATCTCTGGATTTTGACCAGATATATCCGATTGTTCATACGGATCTTGCGAAATATCAAACAGCATTTCACCCATTAGCTTGTAATTACCCTTTCGAATCGTTGGCAACCTGACACTGCCGCTGACTTCGAAAATGATTTCGTCCCGGGGCGACTTTTTTGCTTTAAATAACATGTCAGTCATGTCGAACGAATCGACAGGAAGTTCTCGTTGATGATTGCCGCCCGCAAGATTGATCATCGTGCTAAACCAGTCTGCCACAAACATCATTTCGTCGTTTGGATGATTGGCCGTTGTCCGCCCGGGCCAACGAACCAGACAGGGTACCCGTACACCCCCTTCGAACGTAGTATTTTTGGTACCTCGATAAGGATCGCTCATGGTCTCTAAAACGGGGCCGTTGTCATTAGTGAACACCACCAGCGTATTTTTATCGAACCCGTGTTTGGATATTGCATCCAAAATGGTCCCCACGGCTTTATCCAAAGAACCTAGCATGGCATTTCGAATCGCAAGATTATCATCCCCGTTCCCCTGAAAATCCGGAGGTAAGTTCAACGGACCATGAACTGCATTAAACGGAACATACAAAAAGAATGGTCGATCCTTTTTTTGGCCAGCGATCATACGAGCCGCCTCGGCCGCAAACAGATCAGTCGAGTACCCTTCCTCTTGAATCGGTTTTTGATTGCGATGCCAA
>JBCCSJ010000131.1:0-14587 GCA_039200505.1 Planctomycetota bacterium
GAGCTTCCTGCGAATTTGATTCCCACAGATAAAATCAAAGGCCTTAAAAATCCAGAAATTCTGGACCGACTCCAACTGTCCGAGTTCCGGTCGCTCAACGGCTGGTTTTATTTGGGCTGGAATTACGCCGAGGGCTCAGCCGCAATCAATGCGACTGATCTTTCCGGAATCGAAAACGGAAGTCCCGAAACCGTGACGACTCCTGCCAATGAAGCACCTTAATCCTGTTCGAATTCATCCCGAAAACGATCAATTTTCATCGGATCAAAAGTCTGCCAAAGAATCTCAGCCAGACTGCGGTTTTCGGATAAGTTCCGAAAGCTAAAATCGGAGCATGGATGAAGAGGATCAAAATCTGGACCAACAGGCCGAAGCGTCGGAGGATTCCGATGATGAGTCTTTGGAATTAACGGGCTACCAAAAGGCGGCCGCCAAGGTTCGAAAATTTCCGCAAGCTCCCGGCGTCTACCTCATGAAGAATTCTGGGGGCGTCGTGATCTATGTCGGAAAAGCTACCAATCTGAGGTCGCGGGCGGGAAGTTATTTCCTAAAAGCAGCTAGGGAAGATAGTCGGACTGCCGATTGGGTTGAGGACATTGCCGACGCCGATTTCATCGAATGTGACAGCGAGGTGGATGCTTTGTTGGCTGAATCGCGACTAATCAAAGACATCCAGCCGATCCACAATAAGATTCAAAAAGACGATAAAACGTTTCCCTATCTTCAGATTACGACCTACGAGGACTTTCCCAGAGTCGAAGTCACCCGTGAACCAGCATCCAAAGGCGTCAAACTCTACGGTCCCTTCGCCAGTGCTGGTGCATTACGAGGAGCCGTCCAAGTCCTCCAGCGGATTTTTAAATTCCGAACCTGCTCGCTGGACATCGCTGCTGACGACGAACGGTGGAAATGGTTTCGCCCTTGTTTGCTTGCCAGCATCAAGCAATGCACCGCTCCTTGTAATTTGAGAATTTCGAAAGAAGACTACAAAAAGGATATTCGCAAGTTGCAGATGTTTTTGGCCGGCAACAAAAAACGGTTGTTAAAACAACTCAACGATGACATGCTTGCTGCGTCCAAGGAATTGGATTTTGAAACAGCCGCGAAGCTGCGCGACGAAATCGAGCTTCTGGATTCATTGGACAAACGAGGAGAATTGGATACCCACGTTCAACCGGAAGTATTCCAGATTGATCCTAAAAAAGGACTGACCGGGTTAAAGCAAGTCCTCAAACTCCAAGAAACACCTCGAACGATCGAAGGTGTCGACATTGCTCATCTCGGTGGTGGGGAAACGGTAGCCAGCTTGGTCCAGTTTATCGATGGAATTCCTTTCAAGCCTGGATATCGTCGGTTCAAAATCAAGAACGTGACTGGGATCGATGACTTTCGCAGCATCCACGAAGTCGTCTCTCGAAGATTTAAAAGACTCTACGATGAACAGGATGCATTTCCTGATATCCTACTGATCGATGGAGGGAAAGGGCAGTTGAGCAGCGCCGTCGCGGCTTTTGAGGCGTTAGGAATTGAACCACCGACATTGATTTCAATCGCGAAGAAAAACGAAGAAATCTATCGTCCCGGAATTTCAGAGCCCTTGATCCTTAGTCGCCATTCTTTTTCGCTCCGATTGCTGCAATATGTGCGTGACGAAGCCCACCGGTTCGCACAACATTATCACCATATTCTTCGCAGCAAATCGCAATTAAAAAATTAGCCTCGAAGCTAGGACGTTTTTTTCTTGTCAGAATTCGAGCGTGAAATATTTGCCTTGGGTTGGCCAGATTTACTCGCCATTTTGCTGCAATGGCTGGCCTAAAGTTCGGACCTGTGCATCGAGCAACTTTCAGCGAAAAAGTGTTTGGGTCGCACAATAGTCAGATTAAAAAACGGCATCGCGGATACTATCCAAAACAAAAGCAATCCGAGTAATGATTACCGTACCGCAGTGTAAAAGTTCAAAACTGTTAATCGTTAGTTCGAAAGCAGCATGGACGAAATTGCAAGAATGATGCTCACTAAGGCGACCCATGAAATCAAAGTCACGATCGAAAATCGAATTGAGTTTCGATAGTCAGGATGTAAGAGACAGATGATTAGAGCGAAGCTGCCGAACAGAGAAGGAAAGTAAAGTGTCGAATACAAGTCAAACCAAGCACTTGGTCCCGCTCGAACATGAAAAAAAATTCCAGGGGCAATTGATATCGCTATGCAGAAAGCGCCGAAACTTGCTGCGGATTTAAATTCCCGAAAAACAGCCAACAAAATTGCCACAAGACCGGTGATGGTGCTGATCAGTAAAAAACAAAACGCCGGGAAAATAAGGTCCAACCCGGGCAAAACAATTTGTGAGATGAGACTCATCTGACCCATCTATCGTCTTGGAGTGAATATCTCTGTTGAGTAAATTCCGACTGACACGATCTCGTCACTTTGACTGAGATGGTGTTTTGAAATCCAATTATAGTCGGGCTCATTTTTCAAGATCTAACAATTTGAAAGCGAGTCCAAGGGCTCGCTCCTCCGATTGCGGCATCATTCGAGGCGGCGGGAATCACGCCGTTAAAAAAGGCCATTAACGGTGCAAAGATCAAACCGCGGTTCCATCGCCGCCAAATGATGAAGAATCAAGCGAAATCAGGTCGACGCTCAATTCTCGACAAACTAAAAATCAAGCGTGAATTCTCACAACTGATCGCAATCGATAACTGTACGGAGCACCCGAGCCGAATCGGAACCGACTTCAATCAGACCAATCCTTTCATCGTTGATGTGCCCGATGCAAATTGAGAGGTCTCCATACCGATATTTTGAAGGATGGAAACGAAAAGATTGGGCAGCGGATAGTTTCTTTTCTGGTCGAAAGCCAAATGCCTACCATGTTGAAAACCACCACCGGCGAATAGTACCGGCATATTCTTGTTACTGTGGTTAGATGCATTACCAAGGTTACTCGTTAGTAGTACGTTGGTGTGATCCAGAAGAGTTCCATCGCCTTCCTTGATTTCTTTCAACGACCTCAAAAAGTCGCCCCAGGCGCTTATGATCGCTGACTCTACAATTGCCAACTGTTCAAGCTTTTCTTCGTCCAAACCATGGTGGCTCAACGAATGGTATCCCTCATCAACACCAGGTATCGGGACGACTCCACCACTTCCACCCAAATGATAGGTGATGAATCGGGTTGAATCTGTTTCAAGTGCCAGTTTTATCATGTCGGACATCAATTTTTGCCGCCCGACAAAGTCACTACTTTTGCCGATATCAACTGGCTTTTTGGCACTCACTTTTGGTTTCGGTTTGAGTGCCCATTCTTCGGAAGATGCCATTCGCTGTTCAAGATCCCGAACGCTGGAAAAATAGGCCTCTAAATGTTGCCGGTCACCGGCGCCTAATTCGCGCTCCAACCGTTTTACATCTTCATTGACCAAATCCATAATGCTGCGTCCCTGGCGAACGCGAGCGACTTGTTTTTCGCGAGCTTTACGGGAATCGGTGATGAACAATTGTTGGAACAATTTGGCTGGCGAATTCTCTGCAGGAATCATGGAACCATTTTCGGTGTAGCAAGGACTACCGCTTCCGTTGCTGGCCAATACGAGCGACGGATATCTTGTTTCCCCGCCTTTATATTTCGCAAGATACTGGTCCAGCGAAATTGAGTTCTTGGACTTGCCCGAACTACCGGCCGGGTTTGCGGTCAAAATGCTCGCTTCAGCGCGATGTCCTCCACCCACTCCAGGATGAGAGGTTCCCGAAATCACCGTGAAATCGTTTTTGATGTCTTGGAGTGATTTTAGGTATCGGCTGGGCTTATAACCCGTCCCTGCTTCCCGAGGATTCAGATTGGGACCGTGCAGACCCAGTCCCAACGTCATAGCAACAAATCGCTTAGGAGTCTTAGTTGCCGAAGAGTTGGCGAAGGCAGGAGTCATCGCCCCTAAAAACGGTAATGACATCGACACGCCTGCACCTCTTAGAAGCGTACGTCGATTCAGACTTCGTCCAGTTGCCACGTTGACTTGCTTTTTCATCATCTGTTCCATTCCTGTAACCGCAAGCCCGATTATAGCCGGGCCAATTCATCTAAAAGGTAACACTCTCTAAATCGCTCACTCGCTTGGGAACGATCGTCAAATTGTTCGCCTTACATCGCTCTAACGTGAAATTGTATCCGCTAATCGGTAAATCATTGCAATTAGGGTAATTAGTAGATGCGCAACGCAGCTGAATTGTCGGGGGTTAGCCCGCGAAAAAAGCACATTTGCGAACGAAATTAACTTTCGCCATTCGACATCCAAAGAAGGGAATCGAATTTGGGGGAGATTTCAATGCGTCAGAACTTTTTCCAGCGAATTTTAACGTCATTGAAGGGTTTCCAGATTTTTATTCTGCTTCGAATCTTTGGGCCACTTTTCGATGATCAGGACTTCGAAGATTCCGACCCCGAGCTTTCCGATTACTCAATCAACCATCCGCTTGAAACAAAAGAGCCGCAATTGTCCAAAACTTCGCAGCCCCACTTTCGAAATAAACGTACGCCTGTTTTGTACCCGACCCTCAATTCCAATCCCCAGGCATCTTCGACTTCGCCAGCCGATTATCCATCCTGAATCGCAAATTTGTCTGGTTTGCTTCATTTACTTATCTGGAATGCGTTCGGATGGCAGGAATCCAATGCTGGCCGTTCAATCGAATAGTTGCCTCCCAGTAAGAAATTCACCAAATGCCTGGATTGCCAGTTTTCCATTGCCAAAACTCGTCTCGCCTTCGGCCTAGAGATTCAGCTAAACTCCCGCCGCATTTGTAAGGTTCCTTTGCATGGTCGCCTGCCACTTTTTCAGTCAATTGAAGTAGACCTCCGCAAACGGTCGACTGCTGAGGTAATAGAGAAGGCAAGTTTTCCGTTGGCTTAAGCTTACAGGTGCTAATGATTTGAAATTGTCCATCAATTCGGTCCGGCTTTGTCACTGAACCATTCCCAACCTGACAAACTTGTCGTCGTCATTCATGGCGTCGGGGACCCAGTGCGGGGCGATACTCTTTCAAGTTTCGCCCGATCGTTTGCCGAACCGCTGGGACCGTTCGTTGAGACCGACGAAACAATGTGGCTATCCAATTCGAATCGGTATTCCAGTCGGGTAGAAACCTTCCCTGTTTCTCAACGTACTGTTCGAACGGATGAGCTTGAAATTGAGTTCAGTGAATTGTTTTGGGGAGATTTGTCCCGAGTGCGGAAAGGCTGGCCGGGACTCATGCATGGGATTTTGCAGATCGTATTTGGTTTGCGATATGTATCTTACGTTGCCGCCGACCAAGCGGGGGTTGCCGCCAAGTATTTAAAGTGGTTCGGAATTCTTAGCGCAAGAATTTTACAGGGGCCAGTCTTTGCGATTGCTTTTATGCTGGGGATTTTGGTTACGCTAACGTTGGGAACGAACCAATTCTGGGCTGATTCCCATCTTTCAACGTCTTGGGCTTCCATGCTGGTTCTTGTGGTTTGTACTCTGCTTTGTGGAGCAGGAATGGTGTTTCAACAAACCACGAAAAATCGAGTTATTGAGCGATTCTGGTTCTGGATGATCGTGACGACCAGCTTTCTGATCTTACTGGCGGCGTCGCATAGTTTTCTTTTGAATTCTAATTCGGAACTCAGCAAAAGTTTTGGGCTGTTCTGGTATTGTCGGGTCCTTTTAACACTTCTTGGCTTATTTTGGTTTACAGAAATTCTGGTGTTAGGATCGATGGCGGTGCTTTGGGCAATTTCGCTTTTTCATCCAAGATCCTTCCCACGAGGGCTTCATATTGCTTTTTTGTTACCTGCGTTAGCAGTCGGGATTTGGGGGCAAGTACTCCCAATGGTATGGGTCGCGACTCGAGAAGGCATTGCGAAAATTGGGCAGATTAAAGGAATTCAATCCGTTTTTAATGATGCCATTCCGTTCCTTGGGGTTCAATTGTTAATGACCGGTATCCTTGGATTCACTGCCAGTTTGATCGTTGTCAAATACCTTTTTTGGCGATGTAGGATCCTTCGCACCGAACATTCCGCTACCGCTGAACATGCTGGACCTCGACTGATCGTGCATCCGCTTATTCAAGTCACTTTGGCTGCCTGTACCGTTGCCGGCATGATTTTGGTCGCGTCACTGTCCATTTTTAGAATGACATCCACTGAAAACGCAGCTGTCACGGTGGCCCAGGCATTTATCGAGGCTAACAAATATCTAATCGGCCTCGTTGTCCCGTTAGGTGGATTTCTGCTCATTCTATTGCCAAAATTTCGGGCTGGTTTTGATATTATTCTCGATGTGGTCAATCATTTTTATTTCCGTCCGACTAACGTCAAGGATGCATTGGACGATGATGATGAGTTTAATATTTCTGAAACGACATTTGAAAACGGCACCATGCATTTTTCTCGTCGGGTCGAAATCCATCGAAGGCTGATTAAGTTGCTGTCTCATTATCGAGACGTTTATTTCCATCACCCGGAATTAGTAATCCTGAGTCATAGCCAAGGGACGATGGTCGGAATCGAAGTCTTGAATCATTCTGATCTTGCGTGGCTAAATACAAGTTTCAGTAAGGTGACGCTTGTTACGCTGGGCAGCCCGTTTAGTCATCTTTACCAACACTATTTTGGGCATTACTACCCAGAGCTTGATCAACCTTATTGGTCTTCGCTTCGAAAAAGGATCAATCAGTGGGTCAATGTTTACCGAGTCGATGACTATGTGGGGACTCGAATCAACTTTCCAGATTCGTTAGTCATGAAGGTCGCCGGACCGTTTGGTACCTCTGCTTCTTATCAGAACCATCAGGTTGGACCGAGAGGTCATGTTGACTATTGGTCCGACAAAGAGGTCCTTGAAGTTGTAAGAAGTCAGATTTTGCCGCAGGGCTTTATCCATGCCGATGCGGCTTGAGAACTTTATTTTCGCCAAAGTGTGTCGTCAATCTTGGAAACACTAGGGTGCTCAGCATCGCTAGATGAGTTTCTGAAACGGTGCGTTATCGGCTTGCAAAGCAAAACGATTCGTAAACATCGTACAATTCCATCAGTGCTTCGCGACAGTTCGGTCGATGTTTTTCAAATGCTTGGCGGATGATTGGTGCTGGCATGGTGGGGTGAAGTTTTTTGACCAGTTTGTAAAACCTCACTGTGTCTGGACTCGTTTCAAAAAGGATGGGAATCTGACTCCATGTTCGATGCGTTGTAAAAACAAATCCGTGGCCGTGCGAAAGGTTTAATTTTTTTTGATGATACAGCATCAATTGTCGTTGAAACTTGGAAAGTTTTTCCAACCCATCGACAACGTGCAAAACCTTATCCGTTTTTCTTGGGTTCGAGGGTTGGAAAATAAACTTCCGCTTCAGCGAATTTCCGCCCAGTAATGTCATCATGACTATCGAGTCAAATTTTGACTTGAGATGGTTTGCAACGGCGATTGCAAGGGTTGATTTTCCCGATCCGTGTGGACCAACGATTTGTGCCCAATGTCGATTTCGAGAGAAATTTTGAGCTACGTCGTCGATCACCATTTCTTTTGGAAACAAAAATTCAATTTTTCCAGGTGAAACAGAAGCTGTTGAAAAAGGATTTCTGAAAACTTGATTCAAACTCATCCTTACAATAGTTGAAACTAATTGTTTTAAGTCGGGCCAAGAACCGACAAGTGAGATATTAATCGTCAGTCAAGGGTACCAGAAGAGTCGACGCCGCCACATTCTTTTTCAATCTCACTTTCGTCGAGGTCCGAAAAACGTTTAAGCTCTTTTGGGCAAACAACCTTACCTAATTGAAAATGGCAATCCTCGGTGATTTGAACTCCGCCCTCCAAAAAAATTCGAACTCTCACGCACCATCGAATTTTGATGATTTCTCCATCGTAGGTTAGCGGACTTACCGGTAGCAGGGTGCTCAGTTTTTGCGGCTCTTGGAACGTCTGACTGGCAGGCGATTTTTGATTTCGTCGTTCAAAGAAATGAACACCGATATCTTCTCCACCTTTGCCTTCTGTTTTCCAGATGACGGACGCTTCGATTGCAGAAATTTGATCCGTATCATTCGACACGATTTGGTACTGGCAAGTCAAAAACCCACCGGGTTGGTAGAATTCCGACTCGGTCCTGATTTCAACGACGGGTTGGCCACATGGTTTCCTGTTCCCTGATAAGTTTCGTCGGCTGGATGAACCAAAACCGTAAAGTTTCGATTCAGACGAGGCCAGTTTTTTGCTTGGGCTACGACGATTATTTTCCATTGAATCCGATTGTTGGAGGACTTAAAAGAATGCATGGCCCCGGCGGGAATCTGCATTTGGAATTCGGAATAAAAAGCTTGACCTCGGCGAAGCATAATTCCTCGACGCCGGAAAAGCCGTTTGGAAAAAACTTCCCGATTTTCAGTACGAATATCAGTCCCTTCGTCATAAGTTGCGATTTCGTGGCAAACCAAGGACACATCCAATAATTTTAACCGTACTCTGCCTGTTTGCGAGATCCCAAAACGGTAGCATTCGCCGACTTGAAATGGATAGGCCGATACTTCGAGTCCAGTTGGCCCTATCCCGGTTAACTTTAAAAGCTGTCTAATAAACAGATAGATGGACCAAAATGCTGCGGCTAAAATCGGCAGGCTCAGCACTGCGGCAATCCACGGTACGTCTGGTAAACTGCTCAACCTTGACGGTCCGATACTTTGCTGGATACCAGTTTCCCACTGCGACGTCCGATTTTGAAGAGCGTTGATCACAATGATCAGCAAAATGGTAAACGTCGAAGTCAAAACGATTGAAAAGGCCGCTGATGTCAGCAGTCCCCAAACATTCCTCGGCGAAGGCTGCAATCTAAATTTTAATTTTCGTCCAGGCCGCGGAGGCAGACGCTCGGCTGGAATCGCAGGAAGTTTCGTTCGTGGCTTTCTAAAATCTTGGACAAGTTCTAGTTCACTTGCTCTCGTTGCAAGTGCACCCCTTCGGTCCGCTGAAACACCAAAGTCCCAAATCAGTCGAGCAATCCAATAGGTACCCAAACAAACCAAAGACAAAGCCAATACGATTTGCAGAATCAACTGATATCCAGAAACGAAAAACCCATTGGGTGACCCGTAGATAACTGCCACAGTAAGACTAGCGACAAATAAGATGACCCCAAGGAAAAAAATGAATCCGGCGAAACTTGCTTCGGCCACTCCTGCCCACCAGCGGCGATTGGATCCGCTAAATAGTCGGCCTCTTAAAAACAAATTGATTCGTCGCAGCAAAGCATTCGCTCCAAATGGAAATTCAAATCAAACCGCGAATCCCCAATTTAAAGATTAGGCTCCGAATTTCGATTGACTACAAATGGTTTTCGAAAGAAGTCGGCAACGAGGAAAATACCGCCGACGCATGTTCCCACGACGTAACCGAATATGGCACCCAACAGTAGGCTAAAGGCAAACACGAGAGCTGGTTGGTTCAAGCCGCCCTTAAAATTCAGTATCAAGAATATCACGATCGAAACAAAACCGAGCGTTCCCGAGATGACAGAAGCCAATCGCGGATCTTTTCCACGAAATAAGACTGCCTGAGACAATCCGATCAATGCGACCAAATAGATTACTGCTCCGGTGATCGGCAAGTTCCAATTAAGAGTGGTTGCAATGCCGAGGAAAATTGAAATCACTATCCAAACGGCGAATATCGCCAGCAAATCGAATTTACGGGGTACCGAATAAACCGTTTGACCGAAAAATTTACCGCGGCTGGCCGACCAAATTCTCTTCACCCATTGCATCGTTTTCTCTCCCGCTCGCCAGAACCGGCAGTCTAGTCAGCAAGATAACTTACGTAAATCTGAGGATTCGAAATATCTAAATAGAGCGACGTTGTTGCAGCGAGAGCCTGACAAAATTGGACGTTTTTTGGCCTTCTTCCACCAACTAGTATGTCGAAACGGTAATCACCCCAACTTGTGCGGGGCTGGCGACACAATTCGGGAAGCGATGCGTCGAAGATCGAAGGAAATCGCTGGCCCGGCATCAATTCTTTCGGCGTCGTTCCAGTTCGATCTCTCGATCCAAGGCTCCAAACGCAATGTTGGTTTCGACAAGTCGGCCTTTTCGATCCACCAACGCTACCATTGGTTCTGACGAAACGCCCAATTGAAACGCCAAGCCACTTTCTTCGACTCCTCCCGGTTCATGAAGCTGGATCCAAGGCATGCTGGACCGATTTGAGCTCATGTACGTTCGATATTTTTCGGTGGCTTGTTCTTTGTCGATCCCGTTTTCACCAATTTCGGTTTCGATGTTGCAGCTGACAATAACGAGATCGTCTTTGTATTTGTCAGCCAGTTTCGCCAGCTCGTCGATTCCGTCATCACACCACGTTTGCCAAAAGTGCAGGATGACGATCTTTCCAGTTTTGCTTCGTAGGTCAAATGTTTTACCGTCAACTGTTTTGCCTTTGAATGGAAACGTCTTGCCTTGTGAATTGAGGCGAACGATCGCTCCTGCGGCACGTTTTCCAAACTTAGTATTGGGATATTTGGCAGCACATTGGCGGTACCATTCGAGGGCTTTGCTCGGCTTATCTGGCTCGTTCACTTCGTAGCTGATTCCCAGTTGAATCAAGGCATCTCCGGCAAATTGGCTTTTGGGATACTTTTTGACAAAAGAAACCAGCTTGGAATTCAGTTTGTCTTGAGCATCATCTCTTTGCTCACGATCCCCATTGGCAACCATCCATCCGTACTCGGCGAAAATTGCTCGCCACCCGACGTAATCAAGCGCCGGCCACGAAGACTTTGTCTTTTCGATGTTCTCGAGAAACTTGACCCCGTCATTAAAGCGATCAGTTTGATAAGCACTTGAGGCGGAATCAGCCAGCGTTTCTACCCACTGAGTTTTTGTTTGCGCGTCTTTGGTGTTTTCCACAAATTTCGCGAGGATCTCGCATTTTTTCAATTCCAGTTTCTGAGCATTGGTTCCGGTGGCTTTATTTAGCAATTCCTCAATTTTTGCTAATTCATCATAAAGTGACGCTAAGTTTCGATCGGCACCTGAATCCATTCCACCCGCTACCAGCATGTCGTCCGATGGGAAAAAAGCACCGCCGGTCCGAAGGGCTTTACCATCGTAGACTTCTGGCAGTTCGATCATCCGCCAAACTTCTCCAATTTTGACCAGAGTTCCCAAAGCGAGCTGAGCGGTTTCGTTTCCTTTTGATTCAAAAAAGCCTGCGCCATGGTTGTAAACGACGATATTGGTTTTCGCGATGTCGCCTGCCGGAATCATGGATGGCCAACCATTTCCCGCGTAAACCCACTTTGAACTGGTCGAAATTTCAGATTGACTGCGTACTGAGCTTAAGAAATTAGTTTTTGCGTTTTGCCAGCGTTTTTGAACTTCTTTAGCGACCGCTGAACTCAATTGGAGACCAGCGAATTCGGTAGGCGTAATTAGAAGTCGGTCGAACCGATCTTGATCACGGGTTCGGAATGCTTCGAATGCTTCGTAGGCGACCTCTTCGGCAGAAATCACCTTCCATGCGTCGATGACTCCGTCTTGGTTGCTATCGATTCCCCAACGAGTCCCTGCCTCGCCAAGCCAACGGTATTGGTCCGTTTTTCCGTCAAAGTTTTTGTCAACATCTCGGTAAACTTCCTGTCCATTCTGGTAATAAGACCAGACATCCAGTTTTCCGTCAGAATTGGAGTCAACATACTTGCGTAGGAGGCGTCCCGTTTTGTGTTGAACCAAAAAGCCAGGGGGGACTTTCGTCTTTTTGAATTCACATTCTTTTAGAACCGCAATACCAGGTTGTTCGTATTCGACGACCTGTTTCGGTTTGATATCCATCGCCTGCTTGAGCATCGCATCTTGTGCTACAGAGACGGTTGTAACCGTCAAAACAGCGAATAAAGGAAGGAAGGCCGTTGGAATCCGAAAGTTACCACCGATAAAGGGCATCTTAAAATCCTGAATAAAACACAATTAAGCAGACGGTCGTCCAATCAGACGGTTATCCCGCAGATTTAAATTAATGAATTGGTAAATTTTTGAAAGACGAGTCTTGGATATCCAGTGATTCGTTTGTGGGATTCTTGGGGAGTTTACAGCCGACTTTGCCGTTTTGGCAATCTGTTGCCCATCCACAGTCATAGATAGAAAGCTTGGGTGACCTGGGTGGAATTCGTTTTGGGGTGGAATTCGTTTTGGGTGGGGTGGAATTCGTTTTGGGGTGGATTCAGAATCTGGCGTCTAGCTGTTCGACTTTAAGAAGAGCGTTGGCAATCAGGTGGGCAAAACTTTTTGGGAATCCGTTTAGGCAATCTGCGAATTGGGCCGATAAATGGCTCATCGTCGAACTGGTTTCACAGTTTTCGGTTTGTTTTCAAAAACTTGACCGGCGAATCAAATTTATGAGTTTACTCCGTTAGGGGTTGTTCCAAATCGTGCGAAAGAGGATATTTTATATCAATAGCTCTTCAGACCTCGCGGTCTTGAAGGCACGTACGAGGGCGTGTAGCTCAGCTGGTTAGAGCGCGTCGCTGATAACGACGAGGTCCCAGATTCGAATTCTGGCACGCCCACCTTACATCAAGTTTTTTGGGGACGTAGCTCAATTGGGAGAGCACCAGCTTTGCAAGCTGGGGGTTGTCGGTTCGAGCCCGATCGTCTCCACTTTTTAGCCCAAGCCGTTCGGTTTCGGGCTTTTTTATTTTGCTATAGCATTTCCGGCACAGGATTGACCACCAAGATTCTTATTCTGGGGCGCAATCTTGTTTCCGCGTCAGATCGACTTTCGAGCAAGACACTGATCTTCTAAAGGCCATATAAATTGCCTTAAACCTTTCTCTAGGCTAATACTTTTCCATTGCCGTTTTTTTAGGTCTTTTTGTGGGCTGGCTTGGAAAAAATAGGTAGACAACGTGCTCTCCAGTCGTTTTCGCAATGAGATCCAGTAAAAATGCGAAAGTAAGTTAAAGGATCTTGATATTCTCCGGCCAAGACGGGCTGCGAAAAGGATCGCTCAAGATCACCTATCACGGCTTTGACTTTCCAAAATCCAAATATTTCAAATCAAGGCGATGTTGAGGCTACATGTCACGCCAAGCTGTTTTTGAAGCGAGTCTGAGGTATTTTCTCAATCCGATCGGGGAATTTCTGGATGATCCGACTGTCACCGAAATCATGGTCAACGGGCATCAGAGTGTTTTTATCGAACGGAGCGGGCGGATTGAAACGACCGATGTCGAGTTTGAAAACGAGGATGCTTTGCGATCTGCCGTCAATAACTTGGCTCAATCGGTAGGACGCGAAATCGGTGAACGCCGACCTGTCTTGGACGCTCGCCTACCCGATGGGTCGCGAGTTCATGCGATCATTCCTCCTGGTTCACGAATTGGTACATGCCTGACCATTCGAAAATTCAGTCGAGATCCATTGACGATGGAGAACTTGATTGAATTCGGCAGTCTCACGGAATCGGCTCGGGAATTCTTGGAACTTTGCGTGCTGTTAAAAAAGAATATCATTATCGCAGGGGGAACCGGGACTGGGAAAACAGCCATGTTGGGTGCGTTGTCGCGAGCGATTCCAGAATCGGAACGGATCGTCGTGATCGAAGATACGTCGGAATTACGTCTTCACCAAGATCATTGCCTTTACCTTGAAGCCCAGCCGGCAATGCGAAAGGGGCAACTTGAGCTGACCGTCCGAGAGCTTTTCAGAAATTCGTTGAGGATGCGGCCTGACCGAATCATCGTAGGGGAAGTGCGGGGTGGAGAGGCCTTGGATTTAATTCAGTCGATGATTAGTGGCCATGAGGGCAGCTTGTCCACCGTTCATGCGAGTTCCGCAATCGATGCATTGATTCGATTGGAGACGTTATCTTTGATGTCTGAGATTGTCATCCCCGTTTACGTTGCGAGGTCGCAAGTCGCTTCAGCAATCGACGTTGTCGTTCAATTGACCCGATCCAATGAAACGGGAAGGCGTCGAGTCCGGTCTATCAGCGAAGTGACCCATTTGGATAAGGACAATCAATTCCAGTTTGAAACTTTGTATTCATTGAGTCGAGGGGACACAGGGAACGAGTTGCGATTGATGCCTACCGGAAGGCTCCCCACTTTCAAGGCCGAACTATTCGACAACGGAATGGAGCATCGAATTCAATTCTCCAAACCGCTTTGGTCGAGGAGTACAGACTAAAATGAGCAGCGTCAAACGCTCAGTAAGAACATATCCTGCCGCATCGAAACGCAGCTTAAGAAGAGGTGTTTCGACCATGGATTACGTCTTAGTCATCGGAGTGATTTTGCCGCTTGTCTGGTTCCTTCTAAGTGTCGTTCCCCGAATGATCCAATTGGTTTACGACTTGGCCATTGTCGTCATTGGTTCACCATTGATGTAATAATATTTGAGGCACTAATTTGAAACATCGCAGATTAACAACTTAATTGAAAACAAATTTTCAAATCCAATATTGAGGGATAACAATGAAATTAATTTCTGGCGTTCGAGCGTTGCTGGCTAAAGTCCACAGCAACGAAAAAGGCGGGGTCAGCCTTGAAACGCGGCCTCGGCGGCGATGCC
>JBCCSJ010000132.1:0-14559 GCA_039200505.1 Planctomycetota bacterium
CAGAATAGTCCGGCTCAACACCTGGCTGATCCAATCGCTCATTTGACACCGTTTCGCCTCCATTAAAATCCGATCCTTGGGCAGGGGCTCTGGGAATCGAGACATTAAAAAATCCGATCGCCATCTCCTCCCAAGTTTGGTCTCCCCAAACGACATATTGAGACGGGTCCGGATTGAATGGGTTATTTTCCGAATTATCAAATCCCACTTCAATTCGAACTTCGTCTAATCCTTCAAGCGGAATTGGCGTTTCAAACTCGTAAACGTGTTGCCAATTAAAATCGTAGGCTGGCACGTTCAAGATTGGCTCTTCTGAATGAATGTCTCCGCTGGCCACCGCCTTAGCCTGAAAATTACTGCCTCGGTAATGCATATGGGGCGAAACACTCAAGAGTTTCCCTTTGGAAGGTAGCCACGGAATGTTTGCCGTTACTGTTGTGTTCTCAGCATGAGGCCGAATTTCAAATTCCTGATTAATGGCGGCAAGGGTTACCAGTTCTTCGTTGACTTCGGATTCATCCACGAAAACCAAGCCAATTTTTGTCAAATCAGATTGGGCAGTTCCGTTGGGCGTGTAGTGTTGCTGAAAAACCAGTTTCGATCCGGCGGGCACTTTTCGTGCTCGTCCTTGTTTGAATCGCATAGGCGATTGTCCTGGTACGTAAGCCCCCAACCAGTTCGTTCCGGTACCAGAACCCAGTTTTCCATCTGGGGGCCGAATAAAAACAATGCTGTGATGTACGATCGCGCGATTACCGGGAACAACTTCGGCAGCTGTAACCCATTTGTCTTCATTGAATCCGGGATCAACCACAAAATACTGGTATTCGATTGTGCCGTCAGCGGGTACTTCAAACGGGCGATTTCGCATTTCGATGACCGCGTCGGGTGATTTTGGAAGTCGCCAATCTTGAGTAAATTTCTTTGTCCCAGCCAAATCCTTCTGGTCGCCGAAAACAGAGCCTTCGGCCACCCAGGTTCGGATCATCTCTTTTTCGTGATGACTCAGATTTCTCGAATTCGCAAATCGTCCTACTCGGGGATCCGCGTGCCAAGGCGGCATGCGACCATTGTCGATTACTTCCAGAATCATATCTCCCCAGCCAACGACCTCCTCGTACTCCTCCATTGAAAATGGTCCGATTTCACCTTGGCGATGGCATTCGAGGCAATTTTTTTGAAAGATCGGAGCGATATCTTTTGCGTATGTGTATGTCGGATTTTCGATGACGTTTCGGCGACGGCCAATCAAACAACCTTCCGGTTCGGTTTTGGCGACACTGACATCAACACCGCGAGATATCTCATCGAGGGCGATTTCCAGGTCCCGCCGTTCAACTTTAGATCTTACGACTCCAGGGGAATATTGGTCGTCGATCCGTCCGCGGTAAACCACTTTGCCAGCCGGCGACACAACCACGACCTCTGGTGTCCGGGTCACCTTAAACTGATCCGCCACTCGGTGATCCCGATCTTTGATCAGGGGAATCGTTAATCCAGAAGTCTTCGCAAAGTTAGTCCACTCGCTGGGGGTATCCTGGATGTTGCTGTTCAAGGCCAAAAACTGAAACTTCTCAGAATCAAATTTTTGGGACAACGTCTCTACGCGGGGTGCGTAAAGTTTGACGAGAGGGCATTCAATCCCAAGAAAGCAGAGCACTGAATATTTGGAAGACGAAGGGATTTGGAACTCAGCCCCATCGAGGCTCTGGACAACTGTTTTGTCACCCTGAGTGAATTTGGGCGAATCCGAAGCCAAAGTGTATGAGATGGAATACAAAACGGTGAAAGCTGACAAAACAGATATAAAAAACCCCTTCTTGAGCGGCTTTAAATGTATTTCGATCCCGTAGTTCATCACCAATTCTATTCAGCCTCGACAGAATGCTTGTCTACTTCAAGGCTACCGAGAAACTAGGAAGGTCGCAACTTGGAATTGTCGGCTTTTTCAAGGGGTTAAGTCCCAATCGAGTGCGACCAAAGCGATTTGGACAATCGGTCGACGCTGGAATTCCGTCCCTCGGGAAGGTCAGTCCGTGCTTGAAACTTGGCATTTGATCCTGACAAAGTCCGAACTGCATCGGCGAAGGATCGCCAATAAACTCAGAAACCGCAAATTCGACAGATCGCAAATTTTCTCTACGGTCCTGTCATATTCCGTTGCCCCAAAGACTGGTATGGCTACTCTCCGACTGAGAAAGTGGCGGGTACTCTTGGGGATCGAAATGCATCGGCGAAAAACTCTCTTCACTTTTGTTTTGATGATTGGTTTCAGTTTTACCATTGCCGGCCAAGCCGACATCGTTAGTGAGACTTATTTCCTTGACGATCCTTTCTTTTCCGGAATTGCGGGTACCAACCCTGGGAACCAGGAAAGCGATTTCAATCTGTTCGACTCGTCTCCGAATTTTACGGGGGAAGTCGGAGTCGAAAATCCTGAGGGAATTTTTGCCGGTAACGGCAATCTGGTTTTTTCGGCCCAATCATTTAGTCCACTTGGCAGTTCCACACGTGTCGAATTTGATATGGGTGCTGGGTTGGCTGACTCAACGCTCAACGAGGCGGAGTTAGTCGGATCTTCGATTCAATTCAGGGGGATAGATTTAGATGGCGACATTGACCCTTTCCGTTTCCGCTTCAATGCAACACTGTTGAGTGGCACCCAAGTGACCAACCTGAGCCAGTTAAACATCGTCAGTAACGGTGGCTTGGTGGCTATTTCGGATCTTGATGCTGGAACCTTTGAGTTGGAACTCTCGGGCGACACCGCAACCATCAATCTTGAGTTTTCATCGACCAACAATGACTACCTAAGGTCGGTTAACTTTAGTCAAATCAGTCCCGATGTCAGCGGCGATGTTCTGACCATGATCGGCAATCGAACCATAAATTTTACGCCGGTCCCTGAACCAACGTCCGCAATTATTTTGGGTGGACTTGGGCTTTGGGCAGTAACCCATCGTCGACGAAGAAAAAGATCAGCCTAGCGGGGGGTATCACGAGACTCCGACCGCAGCTTTGTCCGTGTAGATTTTTGCCGGCAGCGAAGGATGAATGTGCGCTGCTGGATAGGATAGAAACCCATCTTTCTGATTCAAGATCTGGTCGAGGATCTCTTTTTTGCTCGATCCCGTTATCAAAAAATAGACCTTTGCTGCAGCATTAATCACCGGCCCAGTCAATGTGATTCGTTTCTGTCCGGTTTCCGGGTGGGTTGCAACTTCACACAGCCGATTCGAATTTAGCAGTTCCATTTCGTGCGGAAATATCGATGCCGTATGTCCATCGGTTCCCATACCAAGAAACAGAAGGTCAAATTCTGGCAACTCCGTTTCGGCGATTTGAAACCACTCTCTTATCAAGGACTCGTACCTTTGAGACTCTTGGGCAGGATCCTTCTCACCTTGAACCCAGAAGATGTTTTTTTCAGGTAGATCGACGTGGTCAAACAACAAACTCTTAGTTTGTCCATAGTTACTTTCTGGACTGTCTGCAGGAACGCAGCGATCATCGACCCAAAAAAAATGGAGTTTTCCCCAATCTATCCGTTCCCGATACTCTTTGCCGAGCAATTCAAACAGAAGTTTGGGTGTGCTTCCCCCAGAAACAGCAATCGAAATTCGATCCTGAATCTTCGTAAGCTCTTCGATTTGTTGAACCATCTCTTCGGCAAATGCTTTTGCTACCGCAGGATTATCCTCGTATGTCCTCAGTTGATTCGCGTCCATTTTCGATCAAGGGGTTAAATCTGGAATTCCGTTGGTCAACAAATACTGTTTGATTCTAGGGCCGTTTCGGCGAATGAGATCGCGATTTTTGCTGATCCAATCCTGGTTAGCTTGAGAAAGTCGCCGGATGTCGATCATCACATCTCGCCGATCATTGATGCGATGAAGCAAAATAGACTGTCCAGAAAATCCAATCGCAAATCCGTCCACACCAAACGTGTTCGCCGCATTAGAAAACCGTTTGCGATAGCTGAGCACCGCCTTTTGTTCGGCTGTTTTCTGTCGGCCCGGTGTTTGATCTGAAAACGTAAGACTTGGTGTCGATGAACGCTTTTTCGCGGCTGCAGTGCTATTTTGATTGGATTTAATCGGACGCGTATCTTTCTGTTTCGAAACGTTGTCTTTGGAGAATGCCATTTTGCCGCCCAACATTTGTTGAGCCGATGCGAAAGTTTGAACATCTTTGGGAAGCTCCGAAAATGCCGGAACGTTGACCGACATGCAGTGCAGGGCACCTTCGAGTTCTTGCATCGTCGTCATGTCGATTGTGTCTACTTTGGCTCCCGGCACCAATCGTTGATAAATCGCTTTGGCCTGTTGAACTAACCCAGGCGGATCAGATTGGTAGGTCGGAAAAAGGATCAGATCTTTGGTCAGGATAATATTGGTGTAGGGGCTCCAGAATTTTCCTTTTCTGGGAGGATAAGGAATTCGGTCCACCTTCATCGGTCGACCATCCACTTTGATCTGTTTCAAAAGAGATACGTTGTTATCCATAACTTTTGCGTTAACAGGATCGGATCGTGGGTCAATCTTGGCGACCAAAGCGTGATTGGGAGCCAAAAATGTCATGAACATGTCGACATGCTGAGTCGCTTCGGGCCGGAGTGGTTCTAACACGAGCAGCCGCTCAAGATTGCATTCCTCTTTGAATGCATCGACGACGATTTTTCGCCGTTCGTATTCTCCGTCGAATTGACTGACCGAGTTCGGGAATGCAATAAAATTGTCTTCGAAAATTCTGGAAGAAACGACGCCTAGTCCACGCCCATTGGATAGCAGATTTCCGCACTGAATGGTCCACCGAATTTTCCTTATCTCAGCACCCGACTTTTGCCCCCATACGATTGGAAACGCATCGTCCAGCGGTCGTTGCCCGTTGTAAAAAAAATCAATTGACATCGATCCATTTTTTGTTTCCGCCATTCGCGGTCCAAAGTCTCGCAACCAAATCGTGTCCAATTTCAGAGGACAGAAAGATACGTGACCAAGATCGCACTTCAATGGGGACAAAAACGCAAGCGTTGCTTTTAATTGCTTCTGATTGTTATACAGAATGACTAGCGGAATTTTTTCGGAACACTTTTCAACGATTTGCGTAAGTATATGGTTATGATGCGGTTGCAGATCACTCACACTTAACAGAATTGCCTGTTGATCTTCGAATTCGCCCGGCAGTCTTGGGTATCCGTTGTAATTTTCGGATCTAGTTGCCGCATAACGGACTATAGAAGCCGGGGTCGGCGTTCCTTTTCGGGTAGTGTTGGCGTAGGAACGATTCGGTGTGTAGTTAGGAGCCTGATAACCGGATTGCCCATAAGGATACCCCGACGCGGGCGAATTTCCGTAGCTTTGATAATAGGGTCTCTTAGCGATGACCCATTCACCCAATAACGTCGCGAACAGCCACAGCAGCAATACCGGAATCGACTTGAGAGGAAGCATTACAAACCTTCGCGACGAAAAAACTCTACTGGTTGCTAACTTAGTCAGGCCTAGTTTCATTTGCTACTTAGCATCATTGTGGTTGAGCGAAAAACGGATGAGCCGATTCCGATTTTGCCAGCGTATCACAAATTTTCGTCTTCGTACGGGTCAGTCAGATCGGGCGTTCCCTCGCCTTCAAACGGAAGCCCGTACGACTCATTGAGCCACATCCCCAAATCAATCTGTTGACATCGTCGACTGCAAAATGGCAAGTTTTTAGAGTCACCCGAAAAAAATGACTTGCCACAATAGGAACACTTTCGGTCGGGCTGCGACTTTGTCACTCCCGGTTTAATGCCGGACGAATGGGACGGAATGCCAGATTCAAATCCGGAATTGGGGTTTCCGGATTCAGGTTCGGTGGGTTCGTACATTTTATTCTTCCAGGTTTTCGGAATTTGGTTGATTCAATTTATCCCCAATTCTGGTCATGCAAAGATGCGTTCCCGATTACTTTGACAAATACCAGTAACCGTTGTCGCGGCGAGACTGGTAGGATGCCGAAAATTGCTGGCCGGAAATCGTCGCCTGATATTGAAACTGTCCCATGAGGGGCAATCTTCGGGACCCTTCCAAAACCATCAACCCTGGCTCTTCATGAACGATATTTAAAACGGGGCGGTATCGGAATGGAATGACTTTAGCGAACGTGCCTGAAAAATTGGCTTTCACATGAGTCGAATCTATTCTGCAAAAAGTTGCATTGAGTTTTCCTTGGTGTCCTGTGTTGCAGCTTTGCCAGCCACCTCGCCAGCGCCCTGAAAGATCTTGTGCCTGGCCCCAATCGCTCCATGCAAAAAAACAGGCCATTAGGAACAGGACAAAGATACTGGTTTTAACTTTCATGACTCATGATCCTCCCAACAGGTTTTGTGGCAATCGCAAAGTGATGTCCTCGGTGGTCATCTGTCGCTCCCCCGATCGGTACCGGAAGCGGGTACGAGCAAAACAAATGCGTAGAAGGCTGTACCGTTGAATTAAGGTTGCGGAAACAGACCTTGATCGTGTCCCTAATTATGACACACTCTGTCAACTTGAATCGACTTTGGCGTTTGACATTTTCAAAAAGAATTGAGTGAGATGAACCGCAAGTCCGTTTCCATGAATCAATCGAAAGCCATTTGTGAGAACATCGTGCTTCCGGGTGACACCAATGCCCACGATACGATGTTTGGTGGTTTGTTAATGAAACATATTGATGAAAACGCGGCGATTTCGGCACGCCGGCATTGTCGCGCTCCCGTGGTCACGGCCTCTAATGACGGCGTCCACTTCCATAAGCCGATTCAGCGCGACGATATCGTAACCCTTGAATCTTATGTCTGTTCGGTTGGCAGAACGTCAATGGAGGTGTTTGTCAAAATTTCGACGGAGGATTGCAGTCGTGACGATGCACAACAAATTGCAGCCATCTCGTTTCTGACTTTCGTTGCATTGGACAAACACGGAAAGCCGACCGAGGTTCCTCTGGTGGTCCCTGAATCAGAAGAAGAAAAACAGGTTCATTCTGGTTACCAAACTCGTAAAGACGCTCGAGTTACAAAACGAAATGAAACGAACGATTTGATCCACTCGCTTCAGAACTGAAAAATATTCCGGCAAAACGGAATTTCAGTCGGAAATTCGAAAAAATCTCACTACACAAGCAACCTTTGCTCGAAAACCCCGACAATACACTGGGTGTTGATGTTTGGGTAAAAATAGGGGTTTGGTTTGGTGGGTTGCAAAATTCGACTCTCCATTTTATCGCTAAAACTCAATCTGGCGATTCTAGATTATCCGAACAAGCCACTGGAAATTGGTAAATTGCTGTCGGAAGGTTTGTGTAGTAGGTAGGAATTGACAATGGCAGCTTCACTCCCGCGTGGTTCGGTCGGCAAGGGGCAACTGTTCGCTTCGGGCAGCAATGGAACACAAACCGTTTTACAAAACGGTAGGACGCTCGGTCGTGGAGATCCCAGGATGGAAGATTTCCCGATCGATCTCGACCCGACATCGCTACACGAACAGGCTTGTCGCATGCGTCAGAGTTGCCCTGGTAATATTGTCGAATACTTCGAAAACTACGAACTTCTTATCAAATGCCGAATGGAAGCTGATCGACTTCCAACTCGACCTGAGTTTCGGCAAATTGACTACCTTGGTGGCCCGATCCTCGTTTTGCCTCGCAATACCATTTTCCAGCAAATTTCGGAGGCTTTTTTTCGGGGCTTTATTGCCGGAGCCCAAGAAAGCCTTAAACAAAACCCGCAGCTATTGGATCGCCTCCAAGACAAGATCATCAAGGCTTCGATTATCAACGCGGTCTTCTGCCCTATTTTCCTTGCTGGCGTGGTTGTCGGATTGGCAAAAGAGGTGATCGACACCATCACTGGGATATACGGGATCATTACTAATTTTGATGAAATCATTGCGTCATTGGTCAAGTTGGTAGAAGCTGTTTTGGACGATCCCAACTCGGCTGAAGCGTTTGGAAAAGTCCTTGGGATCGAACTCGTCAAGTTTTTTGACAAACTCTCTCGTTACAACGCTTTTCGATTCACATTCGAATTGGGCGTTATTTTAAGCCCGATCGTCATTGGAGCCGTCGTCGCTCTGACCGGTGTCGGAGCCGGGATGGTTGCAGCCACTTGGGGAGCTCGATTTTTTCGCCATTTGGTCCAAGTCCTTCGGCGTTTTCCAAGGGTAAAAGCAGCAATCGATGGATTGCTGGAACTTGGTGAACAAGCAGCCAAGTCGAATCGTTGGTTTCGCTATATCGCGGACATTGGGCAGGCAGCCACCAAATCAGGTATGACCCGACCCCACATTCGAGCCTTTCGGCAGGTGGCGATGGATGAAAATCGAATCATAGCAGTTCGAAACACGAACAAGCTCTCGACACAATGGATTCAACGTGGTTACCCTGGCAAGCCGATGGACATCAAAGTCAAAACCAGCAACCGAACAGGAATCGTCACCGTCACCCCTGATACGGATCCCAAACACGTCGAAAAAGCACGTGAATTTGGTGCCTACATTGTTGATTCCGACAACGTGCCGCGGAATCAATTTGGGCAAGCACTCGACTTGCCAAACCGAACGGACTGGCCGCTCGAACCTGGCCAGGTGATTGACCCAAAATCGAAAAAACCATTCGTGGGTGATTATGATCTTCATAGTGTGATTGACCCAGATGCTCCGGGCAGAAACATTGTCCTGCATTCCGCAAATAAGAAACAGCTAGACAACATTACCAACCCGGACCAGCAACGGATCGCGGGCCTGATTAATGACAAACTGGACCAGCCGCGAGTGCTTCACGGAGCCCACGACGGGTTCGCTGACCTGAAGTCCGCCAAAGATGGGACGACCATCTTCCAACCAGACGGAAGAATTCTAAGCTTTGATACTGTCGAAGAGATGGAAGATTACTTTGACTTCTTGGGACGGGTGACGATCAAAGGATCTTATGAAAGTGGCCCGTTACCAGACGTGCTACCCGATAACGTAATTCCGCTACCCGGAAGATGATCTGCTGTTGCGTGTTTGAGCTATCGTCCTTTCAATATGGCTTTCATCAACGATTCGCCCACCAAGTCGGGCTGCAGGGCGGTATTCACCAAGATGACGACCCCGGTTTGAGATTCCGCCTCGAAAGCCATATAGGACGCACATCCGCCAACCATTCCGTTGTGCCATTGGACCGTACGACCTGAAATTTTTCGGGTGAACCAGCCTAGTGATCTTCCGTTCTCAGAGCCAAAAAAATCGAAGCGAATGACTGAAAAGATCAGGCCGCAAATAATTAGGTAGTCGAAACTGATTTGAACAACTTGAATGCCCGGAGGAGGATAACACCACAAGAGCGAGGTGATCACGGCTGTCGTCATGCATCCTCCAAACCAGCCCAAGTACCAACTCGAAACGAGCATTGGCAATAATGTCACTAGAGCGAACCAAAAATTTCCAGGTAACACCGGCACCGTTACTGTGACGATCCAACTCGCCAACCCCAGAATCACCCCTTTTCCTCCGGCGACAAGAAGTCGCTTAATCGGATTTTGATCTTCGATTTGGAGTTCTTGGCTCGTTCTGATGGCGGCTTCAAGTTGGGTGTTGTTTTGGGGAATTAAGTTGGCCTCAAGAAACTTCAGCATGTCCTTAAGGTTGGACCTAAGCCCACCCGCGGCAACCATCGAATCCTGAAATTCCCAACGCTCTACCGGATGATCTTGAAATTCATGCGGAGTGGCCCCGTTTTGGTTATCCAATTCTCGACAGCCGGTCTGATCCATACCCAACGGCTTAAGAATTCGGCTTTCAATCTCCGCCAGATAGTTGGAACCGGATTTCCGTCCCAGCAAGTGCCCTAATAATCCATAACCGAAGTTTGAATAATCTTCGGATGATTTGCTCGAAAGATGCACGTCAGCCAAATCATTGAACAGATCGGTTACCGAATAATCACGATAGGGATTTGAGTACGCTTCTTCAGGTAAATTCAAAATTGAAGACGGCAATCTGGGTAGACCACTTCGATGAAGGCACAACTGGCGAAGCGTGATTCCCCGAACATGGTCGGGACAATCCGCAACAAAACTGCCGACCGTATCGTCGAGGCCCAACCTGGAATCGACAGACAAATCTGCCAACAGAAGCGATGTGAAAGGCTTGGTGAGCGATCCGATTTCAAACTGAGTATCCTCATCAATTGGCTCTAATTTCTCGGAATCTGTCCATCCGTGAAAAAAGCTTCGAGTTTCGCCGTCTTGAACGACCCCGATCGCCATACCATTGACCAGCGTCCGATACTCCGCTGTGGTTTCTAAAATGAATGATTCCGTGATTTCCATGCTGTTACAATAATTATCATTCACTTATACCAGGCCCATTCACTTGATTTGCTTTTTGGTAGAGCCAAAGTATCAAAACGCCCCCTGAAGCCACAGGTATTCCTTCACCGGCGATCCAATACCACGGCATCGGTGCCGAAAGATCGACGCCCAATATCGTCAATCCGGTTGCAATGTGCAACCAACCGAAAACGGGAACCAGTGGCCAATATCTTTTCAAATCGAATGTCGCAACAAAAATGAGTGTTCCGTGAATTCCATACATTAAAGAAGTCGACCTTGCCAAGTAGGCGGTGATCGGGCGATCCGGAAACTCACCAAGACCGAGAATACCGTGTATCCAAGCCATCAGGCTGACGGGAAAGAAGATCGGGATGAAGGCAGTCATTAGTCCAACACCGATGATTACCAACACCCAATAAATCGCTTTTCCGTACCATGAATCGAATTGATGATCAGAAACCATCGCTTAAGATCCCCGTCTTTCCCATTTTTTTGGTTCTGCTTTGGCGGAAAGCGATTTACGATCAATCAGCATTTCAACAGAAGTTTTACCGAGTAGGTCTGTTAACCTCCTTGTCAATTGATCATTGATTTCGATTTTCTTTCTGGAAGTCATTTCGACCCTCATTCCGTCTTCAAGGATGACTTCAAGTTTTAGCTCCCGGTTGCCAGGATATCCTCGAAGGATTTCGTAGGCATTTTTCAATCCAGCTTCACCCAATACCGTTTGGTCAATAATGATTTTCATGCCATGAGTTAAGCTTTCGTCCAGCTGGTCGATAGGGATGACTTTGTCCACGATCAGGTTGGCTTCGTCACCCCCTCGATAATCAAGTCTTCCTTGCAAGACCACCACAGCATCGGCAATCACCGCAGATCCCTGCCGAGCAAAATCTTGCGGCCAAAGGATACACCGAATCGCTCCATCAACGTCTTCTAAATCGAACATCACGTATTTGGTGGGAGCATTGGCATCCCTGGCATTTTTAACATGAGAGTGTTTGACCGCAGAGATCATTCCTCCCATGCTGACTCGATCGCGATCCTTGGTGCCCTCGAGCGTCGATGTTTTGTGGGAACAATAGCGAGTCAATTGGTCTACGTATTGGGCCAGCGGATGGCTTGTTAAGTAAAATCCGAGGACTTCTTTTTCAGCCATTAGCAATTGCTTTTCTTCCCATTCATCCATTTCGGGAACGGTGATGACCAATTCTTCTTCGTCCCCATCGTCGTCATCCCCGCCAAACAAATTCTTTTGCCCACTTTTTTTATCAGCTATTGCGGAAGCTCCCGCTTGCATCGCACGATCCATCATCGCCGTTAACTGCGATCGTTTGCAGTCAAAGCAATCCATCGCCCCCGCTTTGATTAACGTTTCGATCGACGAACGGTTACATTTGGATGACTCGACCCGTTCGCAAAAATCAAAGATATCCTTGTAGGGGCCGTTGGCGTTTCGTTCGTCAACGATTGCCTGGGCTGCTGATCCTCCACACCCTTTGATCGCCGACATGGCAAAATGAATTCGATTTTCTGCAACGGTGAATTCAACGCCGGATTGATTGATACATGGCGGTACGACTTCGACATTCATTTTGTCGCAGTCTTCCATATGTTCGACCAAAGAATCTTTGCTGGTAAAATTCCGGCCCGGGATGTCTCCGGTCAGCAACGCCGCCATAAACTCAACGGGGTAATGAGCTTTGAGATAGGCAGTCTGCCACGCGATCAATGCATATGCGGTTGAATGGCTTTTATTGAATCCGTACCCCGCAAATTTGAGAATCATATCCCACATTTCTTGGGCGTCTTTTTTGGATAGCCCCTGCTCCACCGCGCCGCTCATGTATTCTTCGTAGTTGGCGGCGATGATTTTTTCTTTCTTCTTGCTGATCGCCTTGATACACGTATATGCAGAAGCCAAAGGAATTTGGCCCAGTCGATTCAGGATCTGCATGACTTGTTCCTGGTAAACCATGACCCCGTTGGTTTCCTCAAGAATCTCTTTCAGCACGTCCAGCTTGTATTCGGCTGCTTTGCGGCCATGTTTAACGTCGATATATTGCTGAACCATCCCACCTTCAAGCGGACCGGGACGGTAGAGTGCATTGGTCGCAATAATGTCTCGAAAATGGTCAGGTTTCATCTTTTGAAGCAAATCACGAATCCCACCACTTTCCAGTTGGAACACACCTTTGGTGTCGCCGCTTTGTAGCAGCTTAAAGGTATCCTCGTCTTCCAGTGAAAAATCGAGCGGATCAATTCGCTCATTGGTGGTTTGCTCAATTAAATCCACCGCATTGCTAAGAATTGTCAGCGTCCGCAGCCCCAAAAAGTCCATTTTGAGGAGTCCCGCGGCCTCAACATCATTCATTGACCACTGGGTAATCACATCCTCTTTGCCTGCTACTCGCCCCAACGGTACGTAGTCGGTCAGCGGTCCATCACTGATCACCACCGCCGCCGCATGAGTACCGATGTTGCGAGCCAGGCCTTCCAACTTGCGAGCAAAATCGATCATTTCGCCGATTTCAGGGTCGCCTTCATAAACCGCTTTTAATTCTTCACTTGCTTCCAGAGCATCATCGAGCGAGATCCCCAGTTTATCCGGAACCATCCCGGTAATCTGATTAACTCGAGCCAATGGAATTCCGAGAACTCGCCCTACGTCTTTAAGCGCTGCACGCGCCTTCATGGTTCCAAATGTGCCGATCTGGGCCACGCTATCTTCGCCATACTTTTCTTTGACGTAGCGAATGATTTCGCCCCGTCTCTGTTTGCAGAAGTCGATGTCAATATCGGGCGCTTCCAAGCGATTTTCATCGAGGAATCTTTCGAACAGCAGGCTGTATTTAATGGGACAAACGTGACTCAGGTAAAGCGAATAACAAACTAAAGCACCAACTCCGCTTCCTCTGGCCGTAGAAGGAATGTTGCGTTTCCGAGCCTGTTCCACAAAATCCCAGACGATCAAAAAGTAGTTGGCGAATCCAAGTTTGTTGATCACTCCCAATTCGCGGTCCAAACGATCCATCACAACTTGGGACAATTGACCGTCGGGACGCATTTCCTGATTTCCTTCGTACCTTTCGTGCAGGCCTTTGAGGCACAGGTCGCGAAGCTCGTCTTCAGGAGACTGTTCCACCGGCAAATCAAAAACTGGAAAATAACGCTCTCCAAGAGATAGCTGGATATCGACGGAATCAGCTATCTCCTGGCTGCGAGCCACAGCGTCTTCAAGCCCTTGAAAGTTTCGATACATTTCCGACGGAGGCCGAAGATAAAATTCGTTACCCTCCATTTTCATTCGGCCTGAATCGGTACGAAATTTTCCCATGTTGATACAAAGCATCACATCTTGAGCCTCAGCGTCCTCGCGATCAACGTAGTGACAGTCGCTGGTAGCTACCAGTGGCAATCCCATTTCGTTAGCAATCTGAACCGCTCCTTCCAGTTGCGGCCGCTGGATGTCAACATTGTTGTTCATGATCTCAATGAAGTAACGATCATCGAACAGATTGTGAAACCAACCTGCCACCTCTTTGGCTTCTTTGAGGCTATCTTCTGCTCCATTTCCTCCCCGCAAAATAGCCCGACTGAATTCACTCGAAACGCAACCGCTCAAACAGATAATTCCTTCGTGGTATTCTTCAAGAAGTTCTTTATCGATCCGTGGTTTGAAATAGAATCCTTCCAAGCTGGCATGAGACGCCATTTTGACGAGGTTGCGGAATCCGGTCGCGTTCTGGCATAGTAGTGTCAGGTGATAATTGGATTCCTTTTGCTTTGACGATGAACGGTCCCTACGACTGCCGGGGGCAATATAGGCTTCATAACCAATTATTGGATTAATGCCCTTGGACCGGCAGGCGTTATAAAATTCCAACGATCCATGCATATTTCCATGGTCGGTTAATGCAAGGGCATTCATGCCGTGGTCAACCGTGCGCTGAACCAAACGCGGGATTGAACTGGCCCCATCCAACAAGCTGTAATGACTGTGGCAATGCAGGTGGACGAACGGTTTGTCGGACATGTTGAAGCTTCCTTGAAATTATCGGCTGGGAACTGAACCTGCGAATCCAACGAACTGGTAATGGATTGGATAGTGCGGCAAGATTTTCACTTTTATTTTCGGGATGGTATGCCGGGTGCCATCCCGCGAATCGATTGCCTTGAAAGGCAGGTCGTCGCCAAACCAGACCCTTGCTGCGAAGAAGGATTCG
>JBCCSJ010000133.1:0-14556 GCA_039200505.1 Planctomycetota bacterium
AAGTGCTTGTCCCGCTCGGCAAGCGGGATGTACTGTAGGCAAGCGGGACGTATGTAGGCAAGCGGGACATACGTAGGCAAGCGGGACATACGTAGGCACCTTCGCCAGAAGGTGCGGGCTGTAAGTCTGAGCATCGATTGCAGTTCAATAACCACTCGCTTTATGACCAAGAATGAACACGAGGATCGTCTTTTTTGACGGTCTCTCCGGCGATGATCCGTTTTTCTTCGTCAGGTTTGAACATGGGGCTGTCCCGGTGTCCTTCGAGCAAACATTCGACTAGCCTTTCGAAGGTGTTACCCAGCCACCCAAATCCGTTGTTGGAATCGCGTGTTAAATAAAAATCATTGGTGTCAGAAACCCAGACTTGTCCGGAACCGTTAAATACGATGGCCACTCCGATCAATTTCGTGTCGAGTCGTTTTTCCCAATCGGATACAAATTGAGGAACCCCTTCGATTGGCTGAAACGCGATATCGGAAGTCTCGCATTCCACTCCCGTTCCTTGATTGGAATGAATATGTAAGCCATCGAATTGTTGAAAGATGGTAAAAGCTGGATGATCTGTGGGGACTGACTCGTCGACAGTAGCATCGAATCTTCGGCTGTAACCTGCCAAAACAAAATTCAATTCAAACTTGCGAGGGGGTTTCATCATAAAATCGAATACGGCGAAATCGGAATGGATACATCAGATCCGTATTGTACCAGTAGCGGGCTCCCGATCTTGGATCCAATTCGAGTTTGATTCCGCAAAGCTCGTGCTGGATTTTCGACGACGATCAAAAGTGACGAAAGACCTGAAGTTCATAATCCTCGAGCATACTCTGCGTTTTTTCCCAGTTGTCGGTAAACCCAAGTAAAAACCCGCCTCCCCCTGCCCCGCAGATTTTTAGGTAGTAGTCACCGTTTTCGAGACCTTTTTCAATCGGATCAGCAAAACATTCAGGGATCACAAAGCTCATATCATCCAATTGAAAACGAATAATTTGTTGCAAGCTTTTGTATAACGTTTTGGTATCGCGACGCAAAAAACCGTTGATCGCAGCATTAGTTCCCTTCGTCAACTGTCGATTCAGTTGGTCCGTAAACTCTTCATTTTGGCAAGCTTTTTTGAATTGATTTACCAATTGTTCCGTGTTTCGAGAGATCTTGGTATTTAGCAGAAAAATAGTGTGCTTTCCATTGGCATCGAATGCAGGAATGGAAACAGGAGCGACGTCGAAGTTGGGTTGAACCAGCAAAGGTTCATCCATCAAAACACTCAACGGATCCAGTCCCGAAGACGTCCCATGAAAGTGATCTTCCAGTTGTCCCAATGTGGTTTTGAGGTCGCGAATACTTTCCTTGGGCAGAGCTCTTATTTTTTCAGTCAACTCAGTCGATTTGTCGAAGTATCTCAAAAAAATAGCAGCAACCAATGCACCTGAACTACCTAGCCCGAACCCTTGCGGAATATTGCTTTTGAAATAGAGCCCTTTGTCGAGTTCCTGCTGGAACTCTCGAAGATTCAGCTGCAGTTTTTCATCCATGTTATGTTCCAGGATGAAGTTCGAAAACTTTCGCAAACATTCGTTGGAAAGCAATTCGTGCGACTGATTCGGCTTCCCATTGGGATAGCTGAACTTTCCCGTATATTCATCGAACGGAACAGTCAAAGCCATGCTGTTGAAGAAAATGCTGTATTCGCCGAACAGCAATACTTTTGCCTTGAATTGCTTCATTTGAGTTCATTCACTTTGCGAGGGCCCTGACCGATATGGTCAAAATGGATACTCTTGCTTAAGCCTTTTAATTCGGAATGGATAAAACCTTCGACTGCTACTTTGTGTGAATCCGGGTAAAGCAGATGCACATTGGGACCGGCATCCATGGTGTAACAAACCGGAATTTTCTGATCCTGACGAAACTGGACGATCGCTTCGATCACTGAAAGTGTGGGCGGTTTTAACAGCAGGTAGTAGTCTCGCGATGTCATCATCATCGCGTGTAATGTCAACGCTTCCGATTCAGTCAGCACAACAAAATCATCAATGTTTCCTTGTTTGAGGATTTGCACCAAACGCGCGGTCCGCTGATTGGCCTGATCAAATCTTTGAGTCGCAAACGGATGGTTGTTCATCAAAGCATGCCCAGCCGAACTGGATACTTTTTTGGGTTGGTCATCCACGACGATGATCGCATTTCGCATGGTTTGAAACACTTCGTGTACCGATTCGATGGGTAAAGCGAATTCATCGTGGCTGTTGGGAACGACCTCATTCTTACCCCACACCGAATACATGGGATACATGCTGCGACAAGCACTGCCCGAGCCGAGTCGTGCAAGAGAACTTGCTCGGCGATAAAAATCGGTGTCCATCGGCTGTTCGTCAGATCGCTCGATATCGACTAGGCACAATGCAATAGAACCAAAAGCTGATGCCGAAGAAGCGATACCCGCCGAGTGGGGAAAGCTGTTGGAAGTACGAATCGTTACCGACCGGCCCTGAAGCGTCGGAAAGCACTCGATATGGTTTGCGATGTATTGCCGAACCCGTTGGCCAAATTTTTCATTTCGTTGACCTTCGAAATAAAAATCAAGGTCGAACTCTTCATGCGGATCGTCAGTTATCAGAATTTCAGTTTCTGTGTAGGCGTTTGTCAAAGTCATGCTTAACGAGCTATTGCATGGTAGCTGCTGACCTCGCTTGCCCCAGTACTTTACGATGGCAATATTGGACGGACATCGCCAGTGTGCCTGTTTTGGAAACCGTTCGAATTGCTTCATGTACCCACTCCTGCACCACGGTAGCGGGTTTCGGAAATTACTAGCAGACTGATTGATCGGTTAAAAATATTCACTTTGCGAGTTCACCGTAAGAAAAGCTGGTGGTGTATCCACGATCAATAAAATACGATTTTGCGGTGTTGAGATCCCTGAAAGTCGCCAGAAAAAAGTCGCCACCCCAAGCCCCCAAGGATTTCACAGCGTACTGGTAGTCTCCGAATCTCTGTTGACCAATTGGCTCTCGCCCTAAAATCCTGGAAACAAACTGTTCCGAATCTTTTACTAACCTTTCAAAGGTTTCTATTGAATCGCACATTGATGTCGCGTCCACCAAATCGGACATTCGATCAACTTCGGTTTGATCAATATTTCGGCGATTGAATTTTTGAACCTCATTCGCGGAGCTTTGTTTTTGTCCACTGAAAACAAATAAAATATGATCGGCAACATTGGGTGACAACGAAACCGGTTCAACGATCGGGCTAGGTTTAGATCTCTGAAATAGGATCGGCTGACTTGCTGTCGCACAGGCAACGTCATAGCCGGACCCGCCGAACGTTGAATCCGAAAGTTCAAACGGGTCGACGCCCGACCATTGGGATAACAGACTGATGAGCGTTGACGAGGATCCCAGACCCCAAGAAAGATCAAAGTCGACCGAAAGAGTAAACGTCCCTGACATTGAAACGGTATTCCGCTGTTTGCGAACTTCCGTCAGCAGGTTTTGCAGTTTTTCAGCAACCAAATGATCGCTGGATTCTTGGATGGCCAGTGACTGATCCATTCGGCAGGAAAACCATTGTCCGTTTGGTTCATAAGCACTCCAATGAAGCTGACCATTGTCATTCGGTTCAACCATCATTTTTTGCCCGAAAACCGTAGGGACCGCGAGTGATTTTGATCCACAAAGTACAAGGTACTCGCCAAATAACATGAGTTTGCCGGAAGCTTCAAAATTCGCCATCGGTATCCTTGCTGATGACGAGTTTCAAAACTGAAGTCACTTTGGTTCTGCAAACGTAGATTTTGAATTTGTTTTTCACAAAACAGTCAGCAACTGGCACAGATTTGAAATCAAGTCGATGGTGATGATCCGGTGGTCAGCCTAAGCTTGGCAATCGAATCAGTGATTGCCAAGTCTTTTCGCTGGAGGTTTATCGCAAACAATGAAAGTATTAGCGAGCCGTCTCAAGGGGGAATACTTTATCGAGGTACTTTCGCACAGCTGCGACGGAGACCTTTTTGTCGGCGAAATGGTCGACAACTTTCTGACGGTGTTCAACTTTCACGTTGAATTGATTCAGGATATTAAACAGGTGCATCTTCATGTGCCCGTGTTGAATACCAGTTGTCGTCAATGAAGACACGGCAGAGAAGTTATTCGCCAGTCCCACGGCTGCAGCAATCCCCATCAGTTCCTTCGCGGTCGGTTGCCCAAGAATCTCAAGCGACAACTCCGCCAACGGATGCAGGCACGTCAATCCGCCGACCACGCCAAGGGCCATGGGGACTTCGATTTCAAAAGTGAACAATCCGTCCTCGACGATACAGTTGGTTAACGAAGTATAAGTTCCGTTTCTACTCGCAAATGCATGTCCACATGCCTCTACAGCACGGAAGTCATTTCCGGTGGCCAACACGACAGCATCGATGCCATTATAAATTCCTTTGTTATGAGTCGTTGCTCGATGAGGATCGATCTGAGCGATGCGGACCGCAGTTCGGAATTTGCGGGCAAACTTCTCACCTGAAACTCCGGGAACAATGTGGGACAAATTTTCGACTTCGGTCTGGACTTGGCACTTTACCAGACAATCAGGTGTAAGATTCGATAGGATGGCCATCACAATCTCGAGGCCACCTTCCTCAAATTCCTCCTGCTCCAAATGCCAGTTGCAAAAAGTTTCTGCCATTTGTTCAAGGCATGAATTAATAAAATTCGCGCCCATCGAATCCACCGTCTCAAAAGTCACAAAAAGTTGAAGAACCTCGGGCTCTTTGTCGGTGAAATCCCTTAGCTCAACATTCTTAATGCCACCGCCACGCGAACGCATGTTGTCGGTAATTTCGTTGGTACTATTGATCAACAGAGATTTCAATTCGTCGAATCGTTGAATCAATTTTTCTTTGTCGTCACGCCAGATAAAATGCACTTGGCCAACTTTTTCGGTGCCCTTAATTTCAGTTTGGAAACCACCCAATTCGTGCCAGATCTTGGCACTTTTCGAAGCAGCAGCGACCACGGAGCTTTCTTCAATCACCATCGGCACCGAGTAAATTTTGCCATCAATCTGGAAGTTAGGGGCGATTGAGTATGGCAGATGAAAATTAGAGATTGTGTTTTCGCTCAATTCTCCGATCAGATTCTGAATCTCGGAATCTCGGTGACGTGAATCTGCGAGAATCTGAGTCGCCAGTTCAGCATCTTCAAAACAGGGATGCAGCGCAGCCAGTTTCTCCTCGACACTCATCTTGGAAAAGCCATTGATGTAATTGCTCATGGTTTCACTTTCAAAAACTGTTTCGCTAACAGTAGACCTCGAACTTGCGAGGCAGCGTAAGAATCCAGAGTCTCCTGTGACTCTGAAGCGGCCTTCAGGAAAGCAGCAGCTTGCCCATAAACCGCGTTTAATTTTGATTTCGATATGAAGTAATAACCGTCCAGAAAATTTCGAACTCCCCCGCTGACGATCACATGATGACAACGGAGTGATAACGACGGATCATCGACGGCGCCGTTCAAAAAACCAATCATCTCTTCGGCGCAGTGACCTAGTTGGGTCAAGTTCTCAAAAGTCTTCTGTTCGGTAAAGTTTCGCTTAAGTTCCAGTTTCGCAAAGTTGGTCCCTCCGCCAGATGCAAACTCAATTGCCAAAAGTGGCATGCTCAAAAGCTGATGCATGCTTTCAGGACCAAAACCTTGACCTACTTCTTTGACAATGATCGGTATGTCGATCTCGTTCAAACACTGCTCAATGGTCGTCACTGGGGGTTGGGCGATGTGATCGCCTTCAGGTTGAAGCCACTCTTGAATTGGATTGACATGAATGATCAGCCCATCGGCATCCAGATCACTTACCAATTGGCCAAGTCGGTGGGCTTCACTTCGGGCCAATAACTTTTCGACTTGGGCAATTCCAATATTGGCAAACAATGGAAGTTCGTCACCCAAGATCGGACGCAAATTAAAGTCATCAAACCACGTACGGTCTTCAAGGATGATCCGACAAGACCCAAGCCCCATGCCAAAACCAAATTTGGACGCGGTTTGAGCCAGCATCTTGTTGATTGGACCTGCCTTGCTGGTGCCGCCAGTCATGGAAGAAATCCAAATTGGAAATCGAAGGTTTTTTGATCCAAACTTGACTGGCATTGAGTCGGTCTCATTGGGATGCCCGGCAAGCATCGGTTCATAGTAAAACCGATCGTCGATCCGGCTGTTCTGAGAGTTGAATGCCAGGTCAAGGTGACTTTGCTTTCTGGCCGCAGCTTCAACAGTAGATTCTTGTTCCACCTTGCTCATCGTCACAGCCCGCTCATACCGACTGAAATCACGTGAAAGCGTTTGTTTTTGACGCAAATAAACACAGATTTTCCGATGCGATTGAATTGTTTAACGGTGGTGAAACGCATCCAATTATCCAAGCAGATAGCTTCCGTGGTAACGATGTTGGGCTGATTCAAATTTCCCACTGTTAAAACCGCAAAAAAAACGTTCGATTGACTATGTCATTTTGAATAGATTCGAACGTTTAAAGAAAAAAACGGGCGAAAAATTGTCAGTTTGTGCCGCTAATTCAATTTGAGATGCAAGGCTACAATCAACCACGCTGGCTATCCTCAAAGGCGATTTTGTTGCCATTCTTGCGTTTCAGTAGTAGGATCCCTCACGAAGACACGGACGGAGTGAGCCATCTACGAATGCTGGCAGTAGGTTCCTTCTGCCCGAAAGAACTAGGTACGACAAAAATGCAGACAGTAGGTTCCTTCTGCCGGAAGGAACAGCTCACAACGTAAATGCAGACAGTAGGTTCCTTCTGCCGGAAGGAACAGCACACGACGAAAATTCAGACAGTAGTTTCCTTCTGCCGGAAGGAACAGCGCACGACGAAAATGCAGACAGTAGGTTCCTTCTGCCGGAAGGAACAGCGCACGACGAAAATGCAGACAGTAGGTTCCTTCTGCCGGAAGGAACGGGGCACGACGAAAATGCAGACAGTAGGTTCCTTCTGCCGGAAGGAAATATGAGGATTGAGGAATTCCACAAGCCCAGCGATTCGGCACAAAGTCAGGGGCAAAGGTGACTGAACCTGGCATCAGACGACACCGACTGATCAAGGCACCGAAGGTTGCTTCATGTCCCGCCCGGAAAGTGGGACGAACATCATGTCACTGAAAAAAGATCGATCCCTGATCGAAAATCATCGTAAAAAGAATCGCTACCGCAGCTGCCGCGATTCCACACGCATGGATCGCGGCGACCTTCCACTTTTGAAAACAAACTTGAATCATCGCAGTAATGATATGAATCAAACCGGTCAAAAACAGCGTAAGCACAGCGACTAATTGGAAAGTAAGAACCGCCCGCGACAGAGAGTTGGCTGGCTGTTGACCGTTGGACCATAAAGATGCATTGTAAATCGCAAGTGCGATCAATGTTCCTGAAAACAGGACGGTCAAAAACAGCAGGATCCCTGATTTCGAAAATCCACTTAGACCTGCGGGACTACTCTCAGTCTGTTTTTGCATCTCAAATCGAAATCGTACAAACACTAGCCGGACGATTTTTTTCGAATCAACCGAAAGAACCATTCGGGCGAACCATGTCTCAGTTGGTCAATGATGACCGCTAAAATAATGATGCATCCAATAATGATATGGGTGTAGGTGTTGGGAATCGAAAGCAGCCCGCATCCATTTCGAATCACCGTAATGATGAAAGCACCCACGACAGTTCCGATGACTGATCCTCGTCCACCGCTAAGACTTCCTCCGCCTAAAACAACGGCCGCAATGATTTGTAACTCCATTCCCATGCCGTCTTTGGGGTTGCCGTTTTTTACGTTCGCGAAATACATGATGCCCCCAATCGCAACAAAAATACCGGCGATGGTATAGATCAATGCGTTGGTGACAGGGACATTAATACCGCAAAGTCGAGCGGTAGATTCGCTCGATCCGATCGCAAAAAACTTTCGCCCCATGACCGTGTACTTTAAAAACAGGCTCACCAAAATTGTCAGTACAATCATGATCAGCACGCTGGTGGGAATGTTGGGATGAAAGCCGAAGAAGCTTAAATAGTTGTCATCCACTTTTCCGGTATAGCAAAGGTGCCGTAGCCAACCAGGAAATTTTTCCAGATCAGCGTATACCGTGCTTTCGTTGGCAAGAATCTGGCCGACGCCAAGAAAGATCGTCATCGTCCCTAGCGTAACGATAAAGGGGACGACCCGAGACAAACTGATCAGTGCTCCATTGATCAATCCGCACAGACAACCGGTCAACATCGCTAGACTTACCGCTTGAAGCATCATCAACGTGAACCCGGGGTCACCGTTGACGACAGTGCTATTTTTCATCACCAACGCTAACACCGTTCCGCAAAGTGTGAGAGCTGTCCCGGCGGAAAGATCGATGCCGCCCGCAATAATGATTAACGTCATTCCCATGGCCGGTACCGCAATTAAAGCAGCCGAGTTGCTGATTTTGCGGAAATTTTTGACGGTCAAAAAATTACCGTCACCAAAATAATTATCAGCGCGATTAAAGATAATGATGATGATGATCAGCGCAATGAACGGACCTAGCTGAGACAAAAGTTTTTGAACTCGTTCGGTAAAACTCATACGGCAACGGCCTCTTCCATGATTTGTTCTTCGGTCCAGTCCGACGCATCTCGAACTGCTCTTAGTTGACCGCGGGCCATGACTCCGATGCGGTCACAGACGGCAAGTAATTCGGGCAAGTACGAACTGACAAAAACAACCGTTTTGCCCTCAGAAGCCAATTCGCCCATCATTCGGTAGATCTCCGCCTTGGTTCCAACGTCGATCCCTTTGGTCGGTTCATCCATCAAGAAAATTTCAGCTTCTTCATGCAGGATACGAGCAATGGCAACTTTTTGTTGATTCCCGCCGGACAATTCGGATACCGACTGAAATCCCGAATTTGCTTTCACTTCAACTTTTTTCATCAGCTTGGCTGCCGATTCATTTCGGCGTTTCAGATTGATCCAACCACGGTTGGTGTATGAATCCAGCTTACTCAGTGTAATGTTTTCGATGATCGAAAGATCTTGTGCGAGTCCCTCATTTTTTCGATCTTCGGAAAGCAAGGCAAAACCAGCTTTCATCTTTTTAGGCACGGAGTTGCCCACGGTTTGTCCCTGAAATTCAATGACTCCAGATTCCATGGGATCCAAACCGAAAATCGACCTTAAAAGTTCGGTTCGACCGGCCCCGACCAATCCAGCAACGCCGAAAATTTCACCTCGTCGAAGTTCAAGGTTTACGTTTTTGGGATATCGAGTACCTTGAATTCCGGAAGCCTTGAACCATGGCTCGCCAGGCTGATGCTCTACGGTCGGAAATAAATTGTCGACATCGCGGCCTACCATCAACGAGATGATATCGTCGTCGCTCACATCTGCAATGTTTCCGTTGCCGACGTTTTCTCCGTCTCGAAGAACTGTGTATCGATCCGATACGGTGCGCACTTCTTCGAGAAAATGGCTGATGTAAACCATTCCAATCCCGCGCGTTTTCAGCGTTTCGATAATCTGAAATAGTTGGTTCACTTCTTTCTGAGGAAGTGAACTGGTCGGTTCGTCGAATAGGATGATTTTGGCGTTGCTCGCAATCGCTCGTGCAATTTCGATCAATTGCTGAGTGGCAACAGACTGTTCGCCGACAATCGAACGCGGGTCCAAATCCTGCAATCCGACAGTGGCTAAAGCCTCTTTTACTTTCGCCCGCTGTCGACTTCTCAGCAGCAATCCCCAGGCAATTCCCTTTTGGCCAAGTTGAATGTTATCTTCGACGCTTAAATCTGGAGCGAGATTCAGTTCCTGGTAAATCATCGCGACTCCCGAATTGCGAGAATCGTAGGGGCCACTGGGAGTGAATTTTTTACCTTCCAGTTCCATCTTACCCCTGTCAGCACGATGTGCCCCGCTGAGCACTTTTAGCAACGTGCTTTTGCCCGCCCCGTTTTCACCAATCAGTGCAAGGACCTCGCCAGCCCGAACCTCTAGCCCAACGCCTTTGAGGGCACGGGTTGGGCCGAAGCTTTTGCTAATGTCCGTGATCGATAAAAGGATTTTGCTCATCGTTGGTGAACGGGTAAAGGAAGGATGCACCAACTATTCAGCGATTTCAGGGTTCAATAACTCGGAAATCTTCTCTTCTTCCATATTATCAGGAGTCGCAACGTACTCGCCGGTCGAAATAAATTCTGGGCAGTCTTTTCCTTTCAGGTGATCCATCAAAGTCATGACCGATCGGTACCCCATCTCAACAGGGTCTTGAAGAACAATACCCGAGCAATTCCCTTTTTGCAGGGCGTCAATCAGAGCATCGCTGGAGTCAAATCCGATGAATTTTACTTTTCCATTAAGCCCTGCATTGTTGAGTGCTTCCAGAGTTCCGTTCGCGTTGGGCTCGCAAACTGCGAAAATACCTGACAGGTTTTCTCCATGAACTCCTAACAACTGATCCACTTTTTCTTTGGCTAACGTCGCATTTTCTCCGCCCCTTTGATCTGATGAAACCACTTTGATTTCGGGGTACTTCTTTAGGCCATCCAGAAACCCTTCTTCTCGCTGTTCCGTGCTTTCGCTACCGGCCAAATAACGTAACAGGATCACGTTTCCTTTCTCGCCAATTGCTTTGGCCATTGCTTCAGCAGCCAGTTGGCCTCCCTTAAAGTTGTCAGTGGCAACGTAGCTGACAATTTCGGGACCCTCATTGAGGCCACTGTCGAAAATGACCACTGGAATATCTTCCGAGACGGATTCCTCAACAGCATCGACCAACCCCCCTTTTTGGTTGGGAGCCAACACAATGCCGTCGACTCCCATGGTGACCATGTTTTTGACCACTTCGATCTGACTACCCGTATCGCTCTCAACGACAGGCCCGCGCCAAATCACTTCGACATTACCAAGTTCTTTGGCGGCTTTTTCCGCCCCGAAATGGACCGACTTCCAAAACTCATGGCTGGTTCCCTTTGGAATCACCGCGAATCGAAAACTTGGTTCGCCGTCCACTTTTTCACCCGCCCCGGCCGCACCAGGTTTATCCGGCGGAGTGCACCCCAAGTTGATTGCTAAAAGGAAAAGGAATGCAAACGAAAAAATTCGGAAGTTAGAAATACGTTTCATAGTTCTGTTTGGGGACTTTGATCGGAATCACAAAATTTTAACATCGAAACGAGACCGCCAAAAGCAATTACGCGTTCGAATAACTGACATTCACCCTTTTAAAAGTTACGGTGTGCGGATTCGGGAATTTTGGGAGTCGAGCAGAACTTGATTAACTGGTAACCTGTATTTACACCTGGAATGCGATTTTGAGGAAATTAGTTTTTTGAATTTACCAAGAGTAGCCATCTCAATGGGAGATCCCGCCGGGATCGGCCCCGAATTGTGTTTGAAAGTGATTTCCAACCCAAGGATTCTGGCAACGTGTGTTCCCGTTATCGTCGGGGATGCAAAGTTGCTAACGCGTGTCGCCCAGAAAATGGGGCAAAGTTTTCACGCCGAAAAGCTGACCGGCGAATCGTTATCTGATGGAGGCGTTAGAATCCTCGACGGAAGCTCGCTTAACCTCGACGAGGTCAAGCCGGGCGAAATCAGCCAAATTTCCGGACAGGCGTCCTTTGATTTCGTCGCTACTGCGATTGAAGCAGCCAAATCAGGTACCGTCGATGCGGTTGTCACCTGTCCGATTCACAAGGAATCGTGGCAGCTTGCTGGAATCAAATATCCCGGGCATACCGAGTTGTTTGCTGCAGAGAATGGTACCAACCGTTTCTGCATGATGATGACGGCTCCTGCTTTTAGCTGTTCACTGGTAACCACCCATGTTGGGTATCGCGAGGTGCCGGAATTGATTACTCCATCACGAATCGTAGAAGTTGGTATGTTGACCCATTCGGCTTTGACCAAAATCCTCGGGAGAAAGCCGAAACTAACCATGCTGGGCCTGAACCCTCATGCTGGAGAAAACGGACTTTTTGGTAATCAGGAAGAAGAGTTGTCCATTGGTCCGGCCGTCGAGATCTTGGTAAGCCGTGGGATTGAAATTGATGGACCGATCCCAGCCGACACGGCATTTTTGCCTGCCAAGCGTCAACTCACCGATGGGTACATCTGCATGTATCACGACCAGGGACTGATCCCGTTTAAAGCCTTCAATTTTGATACCGGGGTCAACGTGACGTTGGGACTCGAAAAAATGATCCGGACCAGCGTAGACCATGGAACGGCTATGAACATCGCTTGGCAGGGAATAGCCGACGAATCGAGCCTGGTTTCAGCGATTGAACTGGCGACAAAGCTTGCATCAAGCGGAACTGAATTGAATCCTGAAAACAATCTGAAATGATTCAAACGAGTCTAACCGGGCTCGATTTGAATATTGACACGTGAATTGCAACAATGGATTTCGGCGGAAATTATTCGAGTTGATCGGATTTGAAAATGAAAATCGAAAAAAGCATAGTCTTTGTGTTGTTGATTGCCGCAACTGCATTGTTCTGCAGTGGCTGTAACAACGAAAAAGTAAAAGAATTGGTCGATAAAGCAAAAGATGCGGCCAACGATTTGTCAGAAAAAGGAACCGAGGCACTCAACACCGCCAAGGATTCCGCGTCGAAATTAACTACCGGTGCAGGAAACCTGATTTCGATGAATGGAAAAGCGAACTTTAAGCTCGACTCGCCCACCGATTTCCCAGCCAGTTTTGTCCGCGTTATTCCGTTGCACAACGGCACCCATGTGGTGCAAATCAAAAGCTACAAAGACGGTCAAGAAGATACTTATCCCTCATTTCTGATCCAGGGATTAGTAGAACCAGCTTCCGTCGAAGGTCTATCAGGGCAGTCGGTCCCCTGCCAATTATTTGCCCAGCTTTCTGATGGGAGTGATGTCTGGACGAACGCTGCTGGACAAGATGTCATCATCAACTTTTCCAGACAGAATGATCAGATCACCGCCAGTTTCTCCAACGCCACCATTGTCAATACGCAGACCGGAAGCCAGGCAGCCTCGTCGGGCACCTTCGAATGTGTTCGGCTAGATTAAAACCCCATCCTTAGCCTAACTCCATGCCTTTGATCGCTGGACCCACCCTCCAAAATCTACTTCAAAATACTTCATCTAAAATCAGGTGTTCGCGATGTCTCAACGATTCACGACTTATCCGGTTCTTGTCTTCGTTATTGGTTGCTTCATTCTTTTCGATGCCCATGGTTTGAACGGACAGGACTACGAAATCTCCTCAATTCCAGCCAACGGTTTTTCGCCCGATGGAAGTCGCTTAGCGAAACAGGCAAAATCGACTTGGACTGCACTTTCGCCGTTTGCTTTTAAAGGGATGGAAGCGATTGCTAACAGTGATTTTACGAAAATAAACCCAGACAAAGTGGGGCCCGCGTATGCGGCTTCGGCCAGAATTCTACGTTATGCTGAAGACTTGGAACTTTTAAAAGAACCGTGCGCGGTTGACTATTACCATCGTGGAAAAGAGATTAACAAAGCATTCTTGCAAATTGCAAATAAGATGCTGATGACTTCTGCCGGGCGAAAGATCAAGTCTAATGCCGAATCTGTTTTTCAGAACCAGACCCGCAACCGCCTCAAAAGGATTGAAAAGGTTGCAAAGCTGATTCAAAAAGGATCCATCAACGAAGCTCAAAACGAGTACGATGAGTTGTTATACGATGTCGATACTTACCTCGTTTGGTTGCCTCTGAATTACCGCCAACAGGTATCCGAAGAGTATCGGGAACCCACGCGATTTTTGTACCGCGAATCCCAAAAGCTTAGAAAAGAGCAAGCAAAGGAGAGTCTTTCCAAAGCTTTGCAGGCGGTGAATCCATCGGTAGATAGTCTTCTTTCAGATGTGGACAACGCCCTCGTTTCTGTTAAACAATCTGGGCGAGCAACTGTTGCGGAGCAAGAGTTTTCTGCACCTGAAGCGATTTTAGAGATTTGCAAAACGTGGCAGAAAACCCATGTGAAACTGATTCGAAGTCAAGCCATTGCTTCATTGCTTCAAAATGTTCCTCCTACCGTTCCGATTCGGGACTTGTTGGGGACGAAACTTGGAAAAAATGACTTTAAAAACACCATCAAAGCCCTTAATAGCTCGATGACCGAATCGATTCCCAAGCTCATAAAGTCGGATTTGAAACGACCAGGCGCGTCCATTGATAAAGATCTTTATCTGAAATATCTCACCTGCTTCGCTGAGTTGAAGGGACAGCTTCCGGAAGAATTAATGGAAGCATGCGAACGGGAGTTAACTGCATTTGAATCATCCAACGGAAAATTGGCCAAAGAGATTAGCAACTACAAAAAAGCAACCAACGATTTGCTGCTCTGGAAGTCGCGGGTTAGCAAGTCGATGGCCAAATCAGCCGGCGAGTATAACTCAGCCTCAGCGATGGCGCTGGGCAAGCCGGACGCGAAATTGGTACCCGCCATCAACCAAGGATTTCATCGTGGCATCATGCTCGCGACCCAGCCGCAGGCGTCGGACGAGCCCGAAGACGCCCCCGAC
>JBCCSJ010000134.1:0-14499 GCA_039200505.1 Planctomycetota bacterium
ATTACCCACAAAAATCGAATTTTCAGTGACGCTAGCCGGCAGCTTAATTCATGGCGAGTCCTTACGCTGTCGTTTTGGCGAACCCCTTTTCCACCGCCTCATTGCATTCGATCAGAAATCTATCGGAACAAACCGTTCTGCTTTTGAGTCGCAACCCGCTGGTTTTGGCTATTAACCAATTGGTTGTTAGCCATGGAAATCCAGGCCGCCGGACTCTTCATGTATCCAAGTCGACCGAGAACAGAACCATCTGACTCCAATAAAAGAACGGTTGGATAGCTACTGATGCTATATCGCTTGGCTAACTTCTGATTTTGCTTTTTTAGCTCAGTCGCCTGCTGAGTCCTTTTCGGATAGTCCAACTTAAGCAGGACCACCTGCTCAGACGCCCACCTTTGGAACTCACCAGTCTCAAGCACATCTTCCTCGAGCTTGACACACCAATGGCACCAATCGCTCCCGGTGAATGATGCAAGAATTGGTTTGCCAGTCTGAATTGATTCTTCCTGAGCCGATTCAAACGAATCGTGCCAGAGCCCTATATTTTGAGTTGGGGCGGAAGAAGAAACAAATTCTTCAGTCAAGTGAGTCGGCTTTTTTCGGAATGCCTGCAGAAATTGAGGACGTGAAAAATCACTGTTGCAGCCTGCGGCCAACATAACCACAGCAGCAAACAGGGCCGCACCAGTTTGCATCCTTCCCCGCTTCAGAGAATATTTTAAGCCCATTAATTCGTTAAAATCACTTCCTTGTTCTTGCGCACTCATTTCTAATTCCTGAGCGATAAAAAATCCGACCGATTATAAAGTAATTCAATCAATCGTTTAAAATATTCAAATCCGCCTCGCCACACTCATCGCTACCTTGGTCTACTAGACCAACCCATTGTTTTCTCATTACAAAAGGGGAAATGGAATAATCGGTACCAAATTGTGACTTGCAAGTTCAATTCTTAGACTGGAATGGGAGGCTAGGCTACGCAGCCCTTTCGATGATGACAGTCGGATCCCGCTGATTCGAAAACTTCCCGATCGTCCATTTCTGTTCCAGTAAACTTGCCTCGACTGAGTCATCGATTCCCAGCATTAAAAGTTTCTTTTGAAGTTCGGACTGCACCACGGTGACATAAGCAGTTTCAAAAATCGAATCTGGACCGATTTTGCTTTCGTGAAATTCTAACCAGTAGCGATCTCCTAACGGCAACTGATCGCAGGCGGGTCCGGCAGCAATTAGCTCATCTTCATGGTTGTATAGCAAAGCCATTAACATCTCGTTCTCCTTACCGAAACTCAATGCAGGCGGAGACTACAGATTCTCCGAGGTTACGTTAATAGAGGTCTCGCAAATCCCTTGCCAAAAACCGACACTTGAACAATCATCTTTCTGGCAATGGTAATCTGAGAGAGTCGCGTGGACTTTTTAGCTTTGTCCGATCTATTTGAGCGAACTGCGTCAAAAAAATGGTCGGCGAAAGGTGCCATTCGAGCAAAAAAGCTAGCGTTTTTTGAAACATTTAGGACTAAAATTGACGACTGTCGTGATCAAAACGACACCGGTGCGACATCTCCAATCAGACGGCCTCGACAAATCCTTTCGACAAACCACCAAGGTTGAACCATGGCCCGAGCCAAAGCAATTCAATTTGAATATTCCGGATCCCCGATCGAATTCCGCATGTTGAAAGTCGATCGCAGCAAGCTTTACGGTTATAAAGATCTCGAAGTTCTGGATGAATCAGGTAACCCTTGCGAACTTACGACGCTTGCTGAAGATGGCAAAACCCTTATCGGAAAAGGAGGCACTGGGATCGGTTACTTGACGGCCGATGGGAACTGGTGCGACAAAGCCCAACTTAAGGCGGTCGATCTTGAAGGTGAACCGATTGAACCTGTCCCTTCCTCCTTTAGTGCTCCGATTTTGCTGGAACAGGAATCGACGGTCGACGACTATCTAAACCATAACATTCGTCTAATTTACCGGATGGAATTTGATGACTGCGATTCAAACTTAATTCAGAAATTAAAACAGGGGACAATTTTCCAGTTTCCGTATAGTTATCGGGGCGGACTCGAGGCCGACGCTGGATTCCTCTTAATGAACCACGCCGATGAAGTTTTCTTTCTGGTCGGTGACCGCACCGGCGTCGACTACAAAACGTTGCAACAATCGGCTCCAGTTGCACCGCCAGAAGAGGATTCCGAATCCAACGAAGACAGCTTGATGGACTTCGGAATGATTTAGACGAGGAAATAATATCAGATGCCCGAAATCAATATCTGTAATAGCGTAGGCCGCGATGCTGCCGTGAACATGGAAAGCGTCGGCTTACCATTAAGAGTACGCTGGCTTGATTCAAAAAACCGACAGGCTCGAAACATTCGTGTTTTAAAATCGACGGTGGATCACGACATCCGATCTCTAGTCAAAAAATTTGACGGGATAGAGAACATCAGCCAAGCCCTGATTGACGGTGATCCTGAAGTCAATCTTGAAATGACCGGATCCTTCCTTACCTCCACTTCCCGGGTATTCGTAGACCAGGACCAAAAACTGGTGCATCGAATTCAGCAGTTTGAAATCATTAAAGATCCGCAGGGCAATGTCAAAGATCGACGGCCTCGCGAAGTAATGACGCAAAACGTATCCGGGGATTTGCCGCTCCGATGGTCGGGTAAATTCATCAAAAAATCGGAAGTGGTCCGAAAATTTGTGCTCGGGAATAAAATGCAATTAATGCATATCAACGGATTGACCTACGATTTCTTATACGGAATGGCCAGAGACCTGGAAGAACGAAAAAGCATGATGCTGCTCGGGGGCGGTACGAAAGGAAATGAACCGATTATTCTTCGGCGTGGCAGTTCACCGTATCGTGGTTTTCTGGAAGGAAGAACCGATGGAGAAAGCTACTGTCTGCTGCTACATCTTTCGAATATCGAATTGAAGACTCCTGATCCTCCGTCGGACGATCAATCCGAAAAATCGGAGAAAGCAAAATGAGTTTGATCAATCGTTCATTACTGGAAATCAAGCTTGGCAGCTACGGAGTTGGCCAGTCAACATGTTTGTCGGACGCGACATTGCTCTCGACAGTTCGAAATTACAAGCGCCAGGTCGCTTCGCGGTTGTATCCTCTTGGTCGAGAAGATATCGCCAAAAAAATTCCCGACTCCGAATATCATGTCAGCCGAAAAATCGACGGGGAATTTTCGGTCCTGGTATTTCGCGAAAACGAAGTCTTTACACTCAACCCGGGCGGCACTGTTCGAGTTGGACTGCCTATCTTCGATGAAGCCCAAAAACTATTGGCTGATGCTGGGGTCAAATCGGCGGTAATTGCAGGCGAATTGTACGTCACTCATCCCGACAATCGCCGGCCCCGAGTTCACGATGTTGTGAGCATCGTTCGCCAACCCAAAAACGACGATGAGTTATCGAGAATCCAATTCGGAGTTTTCGATTTAATCTCATTGGACGGTGAGCTGGTTCAATCTGCCTACAATCAAGTTTGGGAAAAGATTGGCAACTTGTTTGATGAAGGTCAACGGATTCATCCTGTTGAAACGTTATCGATTAAAGGCCACAAAGAGATATCGCGTCAGTTTGAAAAATGGGTCGACGACGAAGACGCTGAAGGACTTGTCGTTCGCAGCGAATCGGCCGGCAGTTTCAAAGTGAAACCTCGACACACTATCGACGCTGTCGTGATCGGATTTACTGAATCAACGGGCGATCGGCAGGGGATGCTTCACGATTTACTGGTCGGTCTAGCTCGACGGGATGGATCCATCCATGCGTTGTGTAAGGTGGGCGGCGGATTCAGCGACGAAGACCGCCGCGAATTTCTAAGCGATTTGCAGGACTTGGTTGTTGACAGCGAATACGCTGAAGTGAATTCCGACCATGTCGCCTACCAAATGGTCGAACCTAAAATAGTCATCGAGGTCAGTTGCCTCGACATGATTTCCCAAAACACCCGGGGCGGTCCGGTCAACCGGATGGTACTTCAATACAATCGGGATGGTCGGCAGTATCAGGTAGTCCGACGGCTCCCTTGCGTCAGCGTCATTTCGCCTCAATTTAAACGGATTCGAGATGACAAAGCCTTCAACACGACCGATGTTCGGATTTCTCAAGTGACCGATTTGGTGCCGGTTGCAATGGCCGACGCGGACGCCAGTGAAATGACGATGTCAAAATGTACGATTCAGCAGCGCGAAGTTTACACCAAAGTTCTCAAAGGAGAACTGATGGTTCGTAAATTCATTCGCTGGAAAACGAATAAAGAGAGTGATTCAGACGACTTCCCGGCTTACGTGGTTCACTACACCGATTTCAGTCCTGGTCGCAAAACACCGCTCTCTCGCGAGGTACGTGTTTCCAACTCGGAAGAGCAGATCATCGAACTTTGGGATCAACTTAAAGCGGCGAATATCAAAAAAGGGTGGGAATTGCACACTGGCCAAAAAAATTAGCTCAGCAACGATAAACGAGAATTCTGTCCCTGAAAGATTCGACACAAAAATGGCCAATTAAAAACATCAGTTCATCACCTTTGTTTGAATCCAACGTGGATTAAGATTTAGGCTTTCGAGTATTTCTCAAGCCAGCTGCCAATCATCCGGATCCCGTAATCAAAGGCCATACTGATGCCAAACCGATTCGCCACACAAACCTTGATCTCCGCCTTTGTTTGCTTCGGCTCGGTTTTCTGCGTCCATTCGGTGTACGGTCAGAATCCTTTCGAAAGCTATCGGAATGTGGCCAACCAGATCATCGCTTCCGGGCGTCAAAAGAATGATTCCTATCTTAAACTTCAAGAACTTTGCGATGATATCGGGCACCGATTAAGCGGATCGGAATCCCTAGAAAAAGCGATCGTTTGGGCACAGGAATCACTGAAGCAGGACGGGCAAGAAAATGTTCGGGCCGAAGCGGTGACCATTCGCAAATGGGTGCGTGGCAACGAGAGTTGTGACTTGATCGAACCTCGACCTATAAAGATTAGCATGCTCGGATTGGGATGGTCGATCGGGACACCGCCGGAGGGGATTATTGCCGAAACGATCGTGGTCAATAACAAGGCAGAGCTTGACGCACTTCCCGATGAAGCGATTGAAGGAAAAATCGTTGTGTTCAATTACGCGATGGCTCAGTATTCTGAAGTCTCCGGTTCGGGTTATGGCGATGCAGTGAGGTACCGAAGTAGTGGTGCAAAATGGGCGGCTGAGCGGGGCGGGGTTGCGGCATTGGTGCGTTCGGTGACCGCCTATTCGCTGGATTCACCTCACACAGGCGCGATGCGATATGACGCTCAAGTCAAAAAAGTCCCTGCCGCCGCGATCAGTGTCGAAGCAGCCACAATGCTGAAACGACTGCAGGATCGGGGGATTACTTCCAAAGTCAAACTTTACATGGAAGCCGAAGACGAGGGTGTGGCACCTTCGGCCAATGTGATCGGTGAAATCGTCGGTTCAGAGAAACCGGAAGAAATCGTCTTGATCGGTGGCCATATTGACTCATGGGATGTTGGGCAAGGAGCCCAAGACGATGGAGCGGGTTGTGTGGCAGCGATGGAAGCGATCAACATTTTGCGAAAATTGAATCTACGCCCTCGTCGGACGATCCGCGTCGTACTGTGGACCAACGAAGAAAATGGTTTGGCGGGCGCGAGAAGTTATGCCGCGCGACATGCCAATGAGAAACACGTGGCTGGAATCGAATCGGATTCCGGTGGTTTTAAACCGCAGGGTCTATCGATCGACATGGCCGACGAAGATCAACAGCAATTAGCTTTAGATCAACTAACCAACATTTTAAAACTGCTTGAACCGGTTGGATCGACGCGGGTCAAAACCGGATACTCAGGGGCCGATGTCGGGCAACTGAAACCGCTTGGCACAGCTTGCATGGGATTAAACGTTGATGGCCGGCTGTACTTCAACACCCACCACACGTTTGCCGACACGGTGGACAAAGTCAAACCAAAGGAACTGACCGACTGTGCGATCACGCTCGCAGTCGCTGCCTACGTTCTGGCTGATATGGAATCTGAAATCGGCAAATAAAAGCCTATTTTGGATTCCAAATTTGAAACAAACCGTGGCGAACAACCTAACGGCTGAATTGTTCGTGGCTGACTAGCCCCGAATAGAACACCTTGCACGCCAAATTCTGTGACGGACAACCCACGGCGTTCACCGAACGGTTCAGTTTGGACTCAATTGCAGCCCGCCATCCCACCCTTTCAAAAGTGCTGTCATCGTTTGAATGCATTCGAAAATGGGTTACAAAAAAAGGCATTGGTCCGGGAATTCGAAAGAATCCAAACCAGAGCTACTCGAAAGGCCCTACAATTTGCCATTGTTTTCCGATTCGTCAGAAAAATCCGCAAGTCCCGCAAAGTTTATCACGATACCTAGTCATGAAAGTGTTTGAACCACAAAGGGATTGCGATGTTAAGCACGAAACTAACTGCCAGCCTCATGATGTTGTTTGGAGCGTTGGCAGTTTTGAACACCGGATGTTTTTACTCGACCGGACCAAGCCTTGGAATTTTAAGTGTTCCAATTCCAGTATCTCCTTACTTCCAAAAATTACAGGAAGATAAGTTCCATATCCACGAGCGATATGCTCGAGTCCCCGTTTTGGGACCGCTGACCGCAGGTGGACCTGCTGAAGCGTTGGATCCACCCAGCGACGACGAAGTCTGGCGAGCTCTTGAACGAGCCCGTTCGGTTCAGGGTGGATTTGCCTTCTTAAACGAAGTTCAACGTAACAACGTGACTATCATCAAGGAAAAGATCGCCGATTATGTTGATCCTCCCCGAGTCATTCCACTGATCGGGCCTGCACAACTGCACCACGCTCATTACAAGTGCACCGTATACTTCACCGAACGTACCATCGCAGGCTGGCCGGTACCTCACACACTGCTGGATGAAGACGCAGTCGAAGTGATTTACATCGACCACAACCACTTCCACATGGTCGGCAACGTTGACCTCGGAAAGAATAACACACACTATTAAGGGATCGGCTTGATTCAGCGATCCAACAGATTCTGATCAACACTTCGAAAGCCGCCTTCGACAAGGCGGCTTTTTTTATGCCCTCAATCAAGGGCTCGGATAAGCGATTCGACCCAAACGAGATTTTGGTCATTGCTCAACCGGGTTCGCATGGATAAAAACAGGTCAGCCGGGTTTTAATAATCGCAGCCGTATTGGACGGCAAATCCACCAGGATTAAGCTGACGAAACCGGTCTGAAATGAAAGTGCCTCGGAAGGATTTGAGTTGAACAACGAATCTCAAAACCCAAACCCCACACCTCTGGATTCTGGCCTGGATGCACGTTATCCCGATGGGCGAAAGACCTTTTTTGCGAAATGGTCGACCACGATTTTATGCTTAAGCTTATTTCTGGTCCCATTGATCCTTTTGGGATCGGTCAAGTCACTCAAAGTTTATGCAAACGATGTCTTACAGTGGCTACCCAAAGGATTTGAAGAAGCGAGAACCTATCGCGAATTCGAAGAAAAATTTGGCGTCGACGAGATGCTGGTCCTTAGTTGGGAAGAATGCACAATCGACAATGTTCAGGTATTAGCTCTGCAGCGTTCCCTCGCGGCGGCAAAGCTGGATGGTGAAATCATATTTGAAAGAGTGGTAAGCGGACCTGACATGATCGCACAACTGGGCGATCTCGGGATATCAAGATCCAGAGCCAAGTCGAGACTTCAAGGCTTGTTAATCGGTCCTGATGAAAAAACGACCTGCCTTTTGCTTTACCCACGCATCGAACTTAAAGGGGAACGGCGACCGATTTTGCAGCGAGTGTACGAAGTGGCTCAAGCCGAACTCGACTTGCCAGCAGACGAATTGCATCTGGGTGGGCCGACGGTTGATGGCGCTGCCATTGAAATCGAGAGTAAAAAGTCATTGGGAACTTTTCTCTGGATGTCCGTCGTCATGGTATTCCTGCTGACTTGGTATCGAATGCGAGACCTTCCGTTAACCTTGTTGGTGATCTTCTTTTCCGGACTATGTGCCACCATCAGTTTGACCATCCTCTATTGGACCGGCGGTCAAATGAATTTGACGATGGTCATGCTTCCCACGTTGACCTTTATACTGGGGGTCTCTGGCAGTGTTCACATGGTCAATTATTACCGGAAAGCTTCCACTGCCGGACACGGATTAGCATCAGCGGACCAAGCAGTCATTGATGGCGGTTATCCAGTAGCGTTGTCTTCGACCACGACGGCGGTTGGTTTAATCTCACTAGGAACCAGTTCTGTTTTACCGATCAAGTTTTTTGGGTTCTATGCAGGGGCCGGAATTTTGGCCAGCATCGGTGTCCTTTTGTTGATCATGCCAGCCACGATGTACCTGCTAAGAGGTCGCATCAGCAGGCAATATGGCGGTGACGGGCCGATGAAGCGGCGGGAGCGAAACACCGGGGTCAGCCGAAAAACTTCGTGGCTTTTAAACTGGGTTTGCCGCTACCATTACGCCGTCGCGATCCCAGCCATGATTGCGATTACCATTTTGGCGATCGGAATTTTTCAACTAAAGGCATCTGTAAAAATACAAAACCGATTTGCCAATCGAACTAAAATCATCAGCGACTATCGTTGGCTGGAAACCAAGCTTGGCCCGCTGGTTCCGATGGAGATCATGTTGCACTTCAGTCCGGAGAATGAACTATCCGACTGGAACAAAATGCAAATGGTGAAATCGATCGAACGGGCGGTTCGACAAACCACCGAAATCAATGCAACGTTATCCGTGGCTACTTTCGAACCGGTGGTTCCAAAAAGCCGCCGCCTATTCGACAAACTGGAACGCAAAACCAAAATCGAAAAATGGACTAGAGAGTTTAAGGACTTTGAAGACACCAATCTGGTCCGTGTTTCGGATAACGAATCATTCTGGCGGATAAGTTTGCGTGTCGCAGCGTTGAACGATATCGATTACGGTCGGTTCCTTGAGACGGTCAGCGAAAATGTTCAGAACCAGCTTGCCCATTTGGATCAGCCCGGAGTGAAGGCAACACTAACCGGTGGAATCCCATTGGTCTACAAAGCTCAGCACCAAATTCTTCGTGACTTGATGGTCAGTTTTTTGACCGCTTTTTTGATCATCACTCTCATCTTTGTGGTGCTGTTGCGAAGCATTCAGGCGGGTTTGATCGCCATGATTCCCAATGTTTTTCCTCCCTTGGTCGTTTTCGGAGCGATGGGGTGGCTGGGTTTTTCAATCGAAATCGGTTCGGTGATGACAGCCAGTGTTGCCTTGGGAATCGCGGTCGACGACACGCTCCATTTTATCACTTGGTATCGCCGAGGAACCAAGGAAGGGTTGTCCCGATTTGCTTCCATTCGATACGCATTCGAACACTGTGCCAAAGCAATGATCGATACTTCGTTGATCTGTGGTTTGGGCGTCTTGCCGTTCTTGTTTGGTGTCTTTATGCCAACGGTGAAATTCGCATCTCTGCTAACGATCATGTTGATGACCGCTCTATTGGGTGACTTGATCCTATTGCCAGCTCTGTTAGCTGGACCAGCAGGGTTGTTGTTTCGGCTTAAATCCCGAAAAAAGAAATCGCTTCCTCAAAAACATGTCCCACGTCCGCACGAACCAGTCACTGGAAACGAAACGGTCGAAATGATTCGGCGACAAAGCGAGAATCGTGGCGAGTAATTCAGAATCAGATTCACGTACAAACGCTGATGGTTCGAAAACAGAGTATGGCTTGTTATTTTTTTTAAAGCACTGTTTCGAAAATCGACCAAGGTTAACGATCGCCCCATTGGACGTTTTCGTTAGGTCGGCAAAACTCGAATGCCGTTGCAAATTTAGGGAAAATTACTAGACTTAGCCATCTGTTGAAACTTTAACAACAGCGAAATTCCGGCAAGGTAGGCAGGAAATGACTTCCTGCATATCCCTCCCGAGCCCTTGATAGCAAAAGATCAAGCATGCCAGACATTTTTGACAAGTGTGATGAATTTTGGAATCGAATGAGAAAGGTCACTGGCGATCATTTTGATCCAGAGATCTTCTTTCGTAAATTTCCTATTTCTAACTGCCTGCCACACGTTGAAGTTGAAGGCAAGGAATATTTGCAAGTAGCGACCAACGACTACCTTGGTCTCGCCACTCATCCTGACGTCGTCGAAGCCGCCGCAAGTGTTGTCCGCGAGCACGGAGTTGGGACTCCTTTGGGCGCCCGGCCGTTGACCGGTAACACAGTTCATCACTTGGAACTCGAAGAGAAACTCGCCGCGTTTCGAGGTACGGAAGCTGCCCTCGTTTTTAACCTGGGGCTGGGCGCGATGTCGGGGACGCTGGCCTGCATGGTAGGACGCAAAGAGAGAGTCTTCGTCGATGCCTACGCTCACGGCTGTCTTCACGACGGTGCTCGGCTGTGCAAGGGCGAAGCAAGTTGGTTCGGTCACAACGACCTCGATGACCTTGAAAGCCAACTCAAAGCTTGTCCCCTTGAGCAACCCAAGTTGATTGCTGTGGACGGAGTGTACGGAATGACAGGCGACTTGGCCCCGCTTCCAGAACTCGTGGAATTGAAAAACAAATATAACGCTCAGCTGTTTGTTGACGATGCCCACGGGACAGGTGTCTTGGGACAAACAGGTCGCGGTACGCCGGAACACTTTGGTGTCGAAGATGAAGTCGACATGCACGGGGGTACTTTCGCGAAAGCATTCGGCACATTTGGTGGTTACATCTGCGGAAGTGCAAAAGCTCTTAACTTTATCAAGTTCGTGTCACCTGGATTTGTGCTAACCAAAGCATTGCCTGGCGGCATCACGATGGCGACGATTAAGTCGCTTGAACTGATGCAAAAGATGCCGGAACGCAGGTTGCAACTTTGGGACAATCTGAAAACGTTACGTGACGGTCTCAAAGCGATTGGATTCGACATCGGTGATCCGCAAGGTGCCGTGACTTCGATCTACACCCGCGGAGCCATGGCATTGTCGGCGGTTCGGATGTTGATGGAAGAACACAATGTCATCGTTAACCCTGTGATGTACCCGGCAGTCCCATACGGCACTTCAATCATACGAATGACTGCGAGTGCACTGCATACGGCGAATGACATGAAACGTTTGGTTGCCGCAATCGGTGCCGTAGCCGAAAAAATTCCGCTTAGAGAAGGGAATGAAGCAGCCGCTCACAAAGCGGTTGCACGAGCGCCGGAAGCACCCGCTACGACTCCCACTCCATCTGCCTCTCCTAGCAGTAACGGATCGGCTCACTAGCGGATTTTCGAAGTGGAATTGACTCATCCAAAGCTACATTGCCTGCCCGGTTTCGCGTGCAAGATAGAGCCAACCGTCGTTAGACAAGGATGTATATATTTCACAGCTAATGCACGTCAGTCAGATGGTGCTGGTGGGTTTTGAATGGATGGCGAAAGTTCGGATTCATTAAAGGAACTATTTTCAAACCAATTTCCAAGCTTGTACCGACCGAAGGTAACCTCATTTGAACCAATCGAATCGACCAAGTTACAACCTGACCATCCAATCGCCAAAACCCAATTTCGGCACCCGTCTTCCAGTTGAAAATTGAATGGTAGGTTTTCAATTTGAGCCAAGATTACACAATCATCAAGGTTGCCTCTGCCAAACAAATCGATGATTTTTTTTCATTGCGGAGGAAGCTTTACCGCGATGATCCGGCGATTGTTTTTCCACTTAACTCGATTGAAAGACAACTTCTCGATCCCGCTAGTCACCCGCTGTACGAACATGCCTGTCGAGAAATGTTCGCGGCTTATCAAGGTAACCAAATCGTTGGTCGCATCGTTGCTATTAAAGACGATCTTCACAACCAACACTGCGATGATCAAGTTGGCTTTTTCGGATTCCTAGAAGCGGTCGACGATCAGGTTGTTTTTGACCAATTGATCTCTACCGCATCGGATTGGTTGAAAGAGAAGGGATGCAACCGGATTCGCGGTCCTGTCAGCCCATCGATGAAAGGTGAATTCGGGCTGGTAACAGAAGGTTTCGACGTCACTCCGATGATCATGCTGGGACATTCGCTTCCCCGATATGTCGAACAAATCCAGGCCTGCGGATTTGAGTCAGTCAGGCGATTTCAGGTTTACCGATATCATTCGATACAATCACAAGAAATGGCCGAACGATGGTCTGGATTTGAGCAAACTGAACGAAGACTTTTTCAACGATTCCCGCAACTTCGAATAGGTGAAGTGAATCGTCAGAACTTCGCCACTACAATTCGTGAAATCAACCATCTTGGCAACATCGTTCGGTCCGAAGGGTGGGGATTTGTGCCTCTGACGGAATCCGAACTCAATTTTATGATTCAAAACTTGCGACGTATCATCCGTTACGATCTTATTCATGTTGTTTATTGGGAAGATCGTCTGATCGGATATATCGTCACGATTCCAGATGCGAACTGGGCCTTAAAAAAGACATTGGGAAAGTCGGATCTGGTCCGCATGCTACAGATGCCGTTCCTGTTAAAACGAACACCTCGATGCCGTGTTATCGCACTTGGCGTTGATCCGGATTTCCGAAAAAAGGGTGTTGCAACGATCTTGATCAACCAGCTTCTAAAACGCCACGCGGAATTTAAAGAGTGGGAGTTCTCTTGGGTCGATTCAGACAATCTCAAATCCATTCGAATTATCAAGCGAACGCTGCCACTGAACCGTGTTCGATCGTTTGACTTATTCGAAAAAGCGATCGATTGATGTTTTTGCATGGATTGACGGACGTACGCCACCAACCGCCTATTCCTTATACAAGGTTAAGTTTTAGCATTCAAAAACATTCATGCACCATCCGATCGTTGCAGGATGTGCATCTCCGATTCCGACATCTTCGAAATTCAAAAACAAAGCATCCGTCCACCCTGCCGACATCAAGTTGGGGTAAAATCGGGTGGATTAGGTCGACATGACCGAGACCCAGATAAATCGGTGAGCGAAATGAGTAATCAGGAAATCGGGCAGGAAGCGATTGACCTGTTAAGGACATCAAGAGAGCAGGTTCTTTCGGAATTGTCGAAAGTGATCGTCGGACAGCAAAATGTCATCGACCAAATCTTGATATCCGTTTTTAGCCGAGGCCATTGTTTACTTGAGGGAGTGCCAGGATTGGCCAAAACGCTGATGGTCAGTACCCTCGCTGACACCCTGAATCTATCTTTTTCAAGAATCCAGTTTACGCCCGACTTAATGCCTTCGGACATCACAGGCACGGACATTATTGAAGAAGACAAAGTCACCGGATCCCGCCAGAGACGGTTTATGAACGGCCCGGTTTTTTCCAACATCGTTCTGGCAGACGAAATTAACCGAACCCCACCCAAAACCCAGGCGGCCCTTTTAGAATCGATGCAGGAACGGACCGTGTCCGTTGGTGGCGTCAAGCATGCTCTCCAAAACCCGTTTTTTGTACTTGCAACTCAAAACCCGATTGAACAAGAGGGAACCTATCCCTTACCAGAAGCCCAACAGGACCGGTTCATGTTCAAAGTCTTCGTGGACTATCCAAACTTCGACGATGAGTTTGAAGTTGCCCGCCGGACAACGTCTCGAAATGACCACGTGATTCAATCCGTCCTTGATGCTGACGACATTATCAAATTGCAGGACATGGTGCGCGATGTCCCGGTATCGGATCACGTCATTCGGTACGCACTTTTGCTGGTTCGGCTTACCCGAGTTGGTTCCGAGTCCGTTCCAGAATTTGTACAGCAAAATGTAGGTTGGGGTGCCGGTCCTAGGGCCGTGCAAAATTTAATTCTGGGCGGAAAAACTCGAGCACTCTTATTCGGTCGAACTCATGTTTCGATTGAAGACATCAAAGAATTGGCCAAACCCGTTTTACGTCATCGGATCGCCATCAATTTTGCAGCCCAAAGTGACGGAATAACTCCCGACGATATCATTCAAAAACTGCTGGACTACACACCAACCCGCGAAACCGAGCTAACATCTGATGCAAGATTCCAGAAAATTTTTGCATCCTGATGCACTTAAACGAATTTCCCGACTCGACCTGCGTGCCAAACACGTCGTCGAAGGATTTTTGTCCGGCATGCACCGTAGTCGCTATTTTGGTCAGTCCGTCGAGTTTTTACAGCACCGCGAATATGTTCCAGGAGACGATCTTCGCCACGTGGACTGGCAAGTCTGGGCCAGACAAGATCGACTGTATGTCAAACAGTTCGAAGAAGACACCAACATGCGTGTCACATTGATCGTCGACATTTCCGAAAGCATGAGCTACGGCAATGGTCCATTCAATAAGTTTGATTATGCAGCGACCATTGCAGCATCACTGGGTTATCTTGCCCTGAAACATCAAGACGCAGTCGGGTGCATCACCTTTGATCGAAAAGTTCGAGACCGAATTCAATCCCGCACTCGAATCGATCAACTTCAAAAAATCACTCAATCATTGGCGGCCCAAAGTTTAATCGAC